>JANTGW010000154.1 GCA_024762705.1 Sulfurimonas sp. | reverse complement strand
CGATAGCTATGAGTTTTATGCCGAGTTTGAGTGCTAGAGTATTAAATAAGGGAGAAAGTAGGTTTTATAACATTACAGAACCTTTATTTGTCTTATTGGATAAAACGTATGAGGCAGTCTTAAAATTCGTTCTTCGCTTTAAAGTCATTACGCTTATTGTTGTTTTGGGTGTATTTGTCGCTTCTCTTTCACTTTTTCCAAAGATTGGTATGGACTTTATTCCTAAAGAAGATAAAGCTGAGTTTGAGATAAAGCTGCGTGCTCCGACAGGTATTAGTCTCGAAGAGATGATAAGAGAGTCCAAAGAAGTTGAAAAAATGGTACGCGCAGATAAGAATGTCGTTTTTACAACACTAAGTGTGGGTTACAACAGTGTACAGGAAAAAAATAAGGCACTCATTTATGTAAAACTGACACCAAAAGACAAAAGAGAAAAACACCAAGAAGAGATCATACAGAGCTTTAGAGAAAGGCTTAAACCATTCTCCAAAAAGATGTTCATTACAGCCGCAGCGATCCCGGATATAAAAGGTGCAGGAGTAACAGTACCGTACCAGATCGTGTTGACATCTGATTCTTTTGATGACTTGACTGTGGCAAGAAAGAACCTGATGGATTACTTAGGTAAAAAGAAAGGATTTGTCGATATTGATTCCAATCTTGATGAGGGAAAACCGCAGATTGACATTAATATAATCCGTGAAAATGCCAATAAAATGGGTGTTAGCGCATCACAAATTGCAAAGGCTGTCTCTATAGCTTTTTCAAGTGATTTGGAGATCTCTTATTTTGAACAAAACGGAAAACAGTACAAAATCACCCTGCGACTGCCGGATAAGCAACGTGTAAGCATAGATGATCTTAAAAAGATACAACTCAGAGCAAAAAATGGTGATTTGGTTTACTTGGATGGTCTTGTGAACTTTACACATTCAAAATCTCTTGGCTCTATCTATCATTACAATAGACAAAGACAGGTGACTATTTATTCGGATCTGTTTGGACTTGATCTGGGCGGTGCAGTGAATTATACACGTGAAGGAATCGACAAACTGCTGCCTCCAGGTACAAATTATAAATTTACGGGATTTGCAGAAGAGATGGAAAAGACAGCCAAAGCATTTGGTGTGGCTCTTGGACTCTCTATAATCTTAATGTTCATTATTTTGGCTATACTTTATGAATCATTAATTCAACCTATTATAATTATGGTGGCACTGCCTTTGAGTATAATTGGGGTTATGATAGCATTATATCTTTCACATCTGCAGTTTAGCCTTTTTGTGATGATAGGCTTTATGCTGCTGATGGGTATGGTCGGTAAAAATGCCGTACTACTCGTTGATTTTGCCAATGAAGCGGTTGCAAAAGGGAAAGATGCAGACAGTGCACTGATAGAAGCAGGAGAAAAAAGACTGCGTCCTATTTTAATGACAACGTTTGCAATGATCTTTGCCATGCTGCCTTTGGCACTGAGTGACTCTTTGGGAAGTGAGACAAAGGCACCGATGGCTATTTCCATTATAGGCGGCTTGATAAGTTCTATGCTCTTGACGCTTTTGGTCGTTCCAGTGATATATAAAATGATAAACCCAATAGACAGATGGCTGAGAAAGTGGTATGAGAAAAAAATAGAGAGTGACACTGAAACAAGGAGTGAGTAATGCAGGTTTTAAAAAAATATTGGCTGGCAGCAGTTGTCGCAATACTGTTAGTAATAGCAGGCGGGATGATCTATAAAAAACTGCATCCGCAAACTCTATCTGAAAACTTGGTTGAGGGAACCGGACGTATGGATGGTGACCTTATAAATCTCAATACAAAATATCCGGGAAGAGTGGAAAAGACATTTGTCGATGATGGTGTAGCTGTGACAAAAGGTATGGTTGTCGGTGTGCTTAGAAGCAAAGAACTTGAAGCACAAAGAGCAAGTATAGAAGCACAGATAAAAGCCAAAGAGATTGAACAGAATGTTTCAAAAACTGCTATTCCTCTGCAACTCAAACAGGCACAAGAGCAACTCAATTCTGCAATAGCTTCTAAAAATGCAATTGAGCAAAATATTTCGATTCAAAAAGAGGTACTTGCTCAGGCTCAACGGGATTTTAAACGTTTTGAAAAACTTTATAAAAGTAAAAGTATTGACAAACATACATTTGAACTTGCTCAGCTTAAAGTTGATACTGAAAATAAAAAACTGGCAGCTTTGAATGAGCAGTTAAAAGAGGTTGAATCAGCCGTAAAATTGGCTAAAATCAGTGTAACCAATGCACAAGCGGCTCAACAAAATATTGTTGCGATTCAAGCGGGAATCAAAGCACTCAAAGCTTCAAAAGAGCAAGTAGAGGCGATGATAGAGGAGATGACACTTCGCTCACCTGTTGATGGCATAACTGTTGAAAAAATAGCCAATGAAGGAGAGGTTGTAGGTGCAGGTATGCCAATAGCTACACTTTTAGACCCTCATAGTCTGTATCTGAAAATATTCGTTGATACCATTCAAAACGGTAAAATCAAACTGGGTGACAAGGCAGTGATATTTCTAGATGCCTATCCAAATCATCCCATAGAAGCGAAAGTGGTACGTATTGCCCAAAAAGCGGAGTTCACTCCAAAAGAGGTAAGTGTACGCAGTGACAGGATTCAACGAGTCTTTGCCGTGCATTTAAAACCTCTTGAGGTTGATCCGCTGCTTAAACTGGGCATCCCGGCTATCGGTGTTGTTTCACTTGATGGAAAAGGCCTGCCAAAGTCTTTGAACGATATACCGGCATTGTAGCTATTATGTCTATTCTTGAAGTAAAAAACATCACTGTCTCTTACAAAAAAAGAGTAGGGATAAAAAATGCTTCGCTTCAAGCAAACAGTGGTGAGATTATCGGGTTTATCGGTGCTGATGGAGCTGGAAAAAGTTCGTTGATGCATGCCATCGCCGGAGTGATCCGCTTTGATGGTGAAACTGTTTATAACGATATAACTTATCACTCACCAAAAGAGGCAGAAAAGGTAAAACCTTTTATAGGTCTGATGCCTCAAGGAATCGGACTTGTTTTGTATGACACATTGACTGTGGGTGAGCATTTGGAGTTTTTTGCTGATATTCGGGCTGTAAAAAAAGATGAAAAGTTTATGGCTTACAGAAAAAAACTACTGCATATGGCTGGTTTGAGTGATTTTGTGGATAGAGAAGCCGGAAAACTAAGCGGCGGAATGATGCAAAAACTCTCACTTATTTGTACACTTTTACATCGTCCGAAACTGCTTA
>JANTGW010000153.1 GCA_024762705.1 Sulfurimonas sp. | reverse complement strand
TTGCTTGCAAACCTTTATATAGACAAAGACATGATAAAAAGTGCAGCAGACCTGTTTAATGAAGCATCATATATTGATTATAAATACACTAAAGATGCCGCAGAAATGTACCGTAGAGCAAAGGATTTTGTTCAGGCGCTTTATAAAAATTCACAAATTCTTGATCCGAAAGAAAAATATAAACAAAAGATTGCCATATATTTGGATTTTGGAGCTTATGAAAATATAGTGTCAGCCAAAAATGCTCTTGAAAGAAACGGATTGTTAAAAGATCAAAATATTCTTTATGCTTTGGCATATTCTTATTACAAAATAGGTGAATTTGAACAAGCAGAAAAGTATTTGAAAAAAATCACACGTAGTGATCTGTACAAAAAATCGATACAACTACGTAAAAATATGGCCAAATGTAAAAATAATCACTGGGAGTGTAGTTTATGAGAATAATATTTAGTTTGCTTTTTCTTGTTGCGAGTCTATTGGCAGCTGATCTTGGAACTTTGTCGGTCTTAGTCTTAAAAAATGGGAAACCTCTTGCCTTTCAAAAACTGGCAATTCTTAATACTGAAAATAAAAAAATGATAAACGGAATGACAGACAATGACGGATACTTTTTTACGAAAGCAGAAAAAGGAAAATATCGTATTGAACTTTTGGTAAAAGAGAAGCAAAAAGCCCAGGCTTTCGCAAGAAAGATCATTGTGGTTGAGCCAAACAGAGAATCCCAGGTAATTGTTGCATTGAAAAATGATGACAGCATAGCATTTGTTGATGCGGAAATGCCAAAGACAGCAGAACCTGTAAATAAAAAGACTACTACACAAAAAGGAACGCTTTTACTCAGTCTATTTTCTGGTGAAACGAAGAAAAAAGTAGCAAATGCAACAGTATATGTAAAAGGATTAAATACTGAAGCAAAATCAAATACGCAGGGAAGTGTAACATTAGAGCTTCCGGCAGGAAAACACACTTTATCTGTCATCCATCCTGATTACAGTGTGCAGACTTTTAATGTAGAAGTAAAGCCCAAAGAGGTTGTATCAAAACAAATAGCACTTTCGCCGGCTTCTATGGAGCTTGATGAATTCGTTGTTCTAGCGCCTCATGTGGAAGGAAGTGTCGAAGCGTCTATCTCGGAAGTAAGAAACAGTGACGCGGTTGGTAATGTACTGGGCAGTGAAGAGTTCAGTAAGAGTGGAGATTCAAGCGTTGCAAGTGCGCTTAAACGTGTAAGTGGAATTACAATTGTGGGTGGAAAATATGTATATGTACGCGGTTTGGGTGACAGATATTCAACTGTTATGTTAAATGGGTTACATGTACCTTCACCTGAGCCTACAAAAAGAGTCGTACCTCTTGATATCTTTCCTACTTCAGTAGTAGAAAGTATAACTATACAAAAATCATATACGGCTGATCTGCCGGGATCTTTTGGTGGCGGAACAGTACTTATAAAAAGTAAGGATATTCCAAAAGATGGTGAGGGATATATAAAACTCGGTATGGAAGTTTTGGTTAACGATGCTACAGGAAAAAAAGTAAAAACAAACCCTACAAATGCAAACCCGCTTCCTTCTAGTGTAATGAATGGGGGAAATAACGTAGGCGGTAGTGCTGTTACGAATGATGTCAGAACATATAGAACATTAAATCTACAAGAGTCTACATTAGCACCGGGTATGAAATTGCAACTTTCAGCTGGAAAAAGTTTTGACGTTTCGAAAAACTTGACTTTAGGAGCATCTGCAACAGCATATTATAAGAATGATTCCAATAGTAATGATGTGGTGTCTAACAAGTTTTTTTATGATATTAACACTCAGAGTATCTTTTATGACAGTACTACAAAAACAGTTCAGACCACTTTATTGAATGAACTTTCCGGAATGGTCAATCTTGGTGCAACATATTACAAGAACAATACTATTAAGTACACTTATTTTACAACATTTCAATCAAAAGACACGACTCAGACATCTTCTATAGATTATGTTTCACCGATTGCTGAAGACAGAGAAAAAACATATTATGAATATGTAGAAAAGCAATTGACATCACATCAAGTGAGTGGAAAGAATGATCTTCGCTTTACAGGTTCAACTGATGGGTACTTTGATAATCTTGTTGTAGAATATGCTGCAGAGAGTGCAAAAGCTACAAGAGACGAACCGGGAACAGTAGAAATAAACTATCTGCATCAGACATCAGGATTGAACTGGGATAGAAAAAACTGGTATTACTCTTTTTTACTCGATGATAAAGTTACGAACTACAGGGCAGATTTTTCTTTACCATTTAAATTCAATGGCAATGAAAATTATACAAAGGCAGGTGTGTTCATTTATAGTAAAACTAGGGATTTTGATTCTAGACGTTTTAAGATGTTAAGCACAAACTTTAGTGATATGCAAGAGGATATGGATACTATTTATAGTACGTATGCAAATGCATTACAATTTTCTGCATCATACAGGAATACGGACTCTTATAGCGCAACACAGGATGTAACAGCAGTTTATCTTAAACAATTGCTTTCTGTTACACATGATTTTGATGTGGTGGCTTCTTTAAGACAAGAGAATTCCACTCAACAACTCAGTGATGCTGCAGCAACGTATGCGCCTTTAGAAACTGCAGATATATTTCCGAGTCTTGGGTTGACATATCGATTCGATGATGACAATATGCAATTGCGGTTCGCATATGCTAGAACTATTAGCCGTCCTGACTTTCGTGAGTTTAGTAATACGCGTTATAAGGATCCTGTGACTGAAAACATCGTTTTTGGTAATCCTGAGTTAGAGGCGACTTATATTGATCATCTCGATCTTAAGTATGAATGGTATCTTTCTAGTGATGAATTATTTTCAACGGCACTTTTTACAAAACAATTTACTAGTCCGATTGAGAGGGTTATAAAGCTTGATAATTCGCAAGGTAATATTTTTCAAGAGACATATATAAATGCTGATTCAGCTACAAGTTACGGTATAGAGATTGATTATAGAAAAAAATTCGGATTTATTGATAAGAGTTTGGAAAATGTTCTTGTAGCAACCAATCTTGCATTGATTCAATCAAATATTAAACTAAAGGATGATCCAACTAATGACTTTATTAGTCGTTTGACTTCCAAAGAAAGACCAATGCAGGGACAGTCCCCATATGTTATTAATCTAACCTTTGGCTATGATAACAGTGACAACGGTAATAGTGCATTATTTTTGTTTAATCAAATTGGAGAACGAATCGTTTTTCTTGGAACAGATAAAAATGAGGATACTTATCAGCAG
>JANTGW010000152.1 GCA_024762705.1 Sulfurimonas sp. | reverse complement strand
TAACTTCAAATTACTCAAATTTAATCTAAAATACAAAAAAACTATGAGGTATTATACAATGGCTTCAAAAGAAGAAAAGCGCTATTTAGAACTCCAGATGGAGGAGCTCAAAGAAGCTTATGCGAACAAAGAAGATGAAAACACGGCTCCAAAAAAAAATGATGCACAACATAAGAAAAATTTAGAAATAGCAAAACTCTATGAAGATGCTGCAGAGTATGAAGAGGATTTGAAGGCTTTTGAAAAAGAGCTTGAAGTTATCCTTGCGAATAAATTAAAAGACATTCCAGGTAAGCTCCTTGAAAAATGTCCTAGTGAAGAGAGAGACTATGCACAAGAGATCAAAAACCTGCTAGAGGCTACATGGACACATTATGTGGAAGTTGAAAAATCACACCCACAAGAGCAGCTTGATATCATTAAAAACAGTACATTGAGTGAAGTCGTTGAAAACCTGGATAAAGCCTACCCTGATGCACAGCAGAGTTTTGAAGACAAAATCAAAGAACTTCTCATTACGCGATGGGAAACACTCATTGCAATTAAAAAAGAGCATATAAAAGAAGAGATCGCAGAGATAAAAATTATGGGCTTAAAACCAAACTATGTACAAAGAATTTATAAACAATTTCACGGTAAAGACTAAAAAATATTCCAATTTTTTAGTATACTTTTTTACACACTTGTTATTTGTGCTCAGTAAAAACAATAAAGTAATGCATTAATAAATTTAAATTGGATATAATTACCCCCTATGCTTATTAACAATAAGCTATATTATTTTAGGAGAACATTTTATGGACGCAGCAATGAAAGAAAAACTAGAAAAAGTTGTTACATTAGTAAATAAAGATATGGTAGACCCGGATATTGATATTGATTTTTGTATACCTGGAGTTGAAACAACAGTAAAGGATTGTAGTGAGTCAGAAACTCCTTACATTCTTCTAACATATGTGATCGGTGATTACAATAAACACACACGTAAAATTCATTTAGATAAAACACTTTTAAGAGAAACACCAGAGGAAATCAACAATAGAGTTACATTCTCTATTGAAGAGTTCAAAGGTGAGATCGACTCTGTAGAGATGGGCTAAGACCCTTCTCTATTGAGCTTCAAACACAACCTCATCTAAAGAGAAATCTTTTAGCTTCGCAATTATCCAATCATACTCTTTTGAGCCTTCATTAACAAAAAAATAAATAGAACCACCATCTTCATCATTTTGTACTAATATATTGTCACTGTCATCTGATTCCCAGGCAGCTAATCCTGCATACTCTTTATGCTCTTTTGCCAGTAAAAAGCTTTGCAATGTTATTTCTTTTTCCAATGAATAAAAAAGAAATCTTTTTGAAGCTACATCCGATACATTTAGTGCAACAGACGAATTAAGATGGAATATTTTATATCCAAAAGTATCCAAAAGTTCAGTAAGAAACTCAGTTGTCCATGCAAGTACCTGCTTCATACATTTTGTAGTAGCCGGGTCTTTATTATCCCTGTCTAAATAAAATGTATTGTAGTCCTTACAAATGTTACTATAGTCTACCCCTATACCTATTTTTTTCAATTTATACCTCTTTTACGACCTTCACATCATTGCCAACTGCAATACCACCGTACTCCATAGGTTTTATGAAAAGACCTCTTTTACCGTGGATTAGTTCGGGAAGTTCCGGTGCAAAAGCATACAGATAGCGGTAATCTTCACATGGACCGACAACTTCAAAAAGCATTTCACCTATCTCAATCACAGAGCCTTTGTTAAGGTGGTAAAGGTCAACATCGACATAGATATCTTCCATTAATAGTCCTCGTTCAAACACAAGTTCTGCTTCTTCGATAATGTCATAACTCTTCTTTGAAACTAAGACCATTGGCTTCTCTTCACCGTTGTCATAATCTCTGCTGCCAACGATACCGTTAATGTCACAATCGAAATCTTCACACTTCATACGATGTCCAGAACGCATCATGTCAGGCATTGTCACATATAATGATATTACTTTTCCTTCACTCATTTATTATCCTTACTAATTATTATAAAATTTTGTATGATATTAGCATAATTTGTCTGTACTCTTATTACTTATTGCAATTAGATAAATAACATAATAATAAATGAACTTCTTTTTTACCGAAGATAGACTAATGTATAGCCGACAAACAGCCCTCCAAATGTTCCTATCAAATAACCCATTATTGCCATAAGCACGCCGACACTTACAAGTGCTTTATTGTATGCTGCTGCAAGAATTGGTGCAGAAGCAACACCGCCTATGTTGGCCAGTGAAGCAACTGAAATGCTAAAGAGGTCCAATCTGAACAATTTTGCGCCAATTGTCATAATAATACCGTGAATAAGAAGTATGAAAAAACCTGCCAGTACATACATGCCCAGACCGCTAAAGTCTTCTATGACCGCTCTTGATCCTATAAGAGCTATTAAAATATAAAGCATTGTTGTAGCCACTTCATTGGAAGCATTTAAAAATCGCAACTTTGTAAATGAGCCTGCAATACCTAAAAGAGTAGAGAACAGTACAACACTTGTTGTAGTATTAAGTATGACAACTTTAGAAGCTAAATATTGGCTCATAAAAGAAGCACTAAGAGCCAAGAGTATTATAAGCCAGTATCTTTTTGCACCTATAGAGCATGCACAACCAATTTTGTCCAAATAGGCCAATTTCTCTTCACTCTTTGTAAAACGGTTGAATATCTTTGCAAAAGGGACTAAAAAGAGCAGCAGCATTACCCATAAAGTATAATTCACACTGTCAACAACAAGTGCATAGGCAAATACATCTTCACTTACATGTAATGCGCTTCCCACAGCTATCATATTTGCCGTACCACCCATCCAACTGCCGGCAAGTGCTCCAAAAGCTGCTGCTGTCTCTTTATTAAAATGAAATAAAAATGCAACTGCAATAAATGCGGCAGCAATGGAGAAGACAGCTAAAGAATACGCAATCAAGAGTGATTTTCCAAGTTTGAAAAAGTGCTGAAAATCAACTTCTAAGAGCATCAAAAAGAGCATAGCAGGCAGCAAGTTTGTCTTTGTGAGTTTATAAACTGCTGTTATCTCTTTGTTTTGCTCAAATATTCCAAATGAAGCCAATAACATAGCACAGGCATATATCAATACGACAACAGGAATATATTCAAAAAACCTGTGTTTTGTTTTAAGTTGCAAGAAACTCAAAGCCGCAACAAGAATTGCCAATGTAAAAAGATATGCCAAGGGAGAATCAATCAAAGCTTTTAACCTACTTTTTTATAAGTGTA
>JANTGW010000151.1 GCA_024762705.1 Sulfurimonas sp. | reverse complement strand
ATAGTACGGCTCATACCGATTTTTTCAACAATATATTCCACGATTACTCCTATTTGTCCATAGAGCGAACTTCAACGTCCACTTCCGGTGCAAGATCTAGTTTCATTAATGAATCTACTGTTTCCGGTGTTGCAGAAACGATGTCGATCATTCTTGCGTGCATACGAATTTCAAACTGCTCACGCGCTTTTTTATTAACGTGAACTGATTTTAAAACAGTATATTTACGAATTTTTGTTGGTAAAGGTATTGGACCACGAATTACGGCACCTGTACGCTTTACAGCCTCAACGATTGACGCTACTGATCTATCAAGTACACGATGATCGTAAGCTTTCAATTTTAAACGAATTTTTTCCATGTTTTTCCTTCTAAAGAACTCGTTGGATCCTAGCCCAACTATTTTAAGGGAGCGGAATTATACTCAAAGATGCACAAATATTCAAGGATTTAGGGGCTAAAAATTGGATTTATATGAAATTTATTTCCTTTTAATAAGGAAGTGATACAATTAGGAAGTTAAAAAATTGGAAAAGTTATGGATATATTGCTCGAAGAATTTTACAAAACTGACTTACATGTAGAAAAATATATACAAAGAAAAGTTTCTATTGATGAAAAATCATATCAGATTAACGGTATCAGCAAAAGCGGTAAAACCCGTTTGGTAAAAAACTATCTATTATCGTTGAAAAAAAACTCTTATCTATACATTAACTGTCAGGACATTCGTATAGATATACAAAAGCTTAATGCTTCTCTTGCTTCTTTTTGTAATCTCAATAAAATTGACACCCTTGTGTTTGACAACTATACATCTGAATTTAAATTTGTGAATGTTTCGCAACTTATAATTACCAGCGAAATTCCTTATGAGATAGATATTTTAGAGCGCTTAACGCTTTATCCGCTTGATTATGAAGAGTTTTTGGCATATGAGCATAAATACGACTCAAGTGCACTCAACCACTTTGTACAACTTGGCGGATTTGCTTCCATGCATACAATACCTCCGGATGAGCGAGCTGTTTATCTGCAAAATGTTTTACAGTTTACTCTCAATGAAATTGAATTTGACATACTTTGTTTATGTGCAAAATTAATGTCCCAAAAGCTCTCTGCTTATACATTATATGAAAGGCTTAAAACAACACGTAAAATTTCCAAAGACAAACTCTATGCATCATTTACTCTCTTAGCACAGAAAAAGTATATTCACCAGCTTGCAAAATACAACCATACACGTGCGACAAAAAAAGTCTACCTCTGTGACACATCCTTGAAAAGTGCATTAAGTACCGAGAAAAACTTTGCAAAACTCTTTGAAAATATGGTTTATCTTGAACTTTTGAAATCCTCTACAGAATGCTACTACGAAGAAGGCATAGACTTTTATCTGCCGGCAAGTGATGAAATCATACTCTGCAAACCTTTTGTTGACGAGCGGCGGCTCTTTAAAAAGCTTGAGAGCATTGAGGCCTTTTTATTTACTTATGGCATTAAAAAAGTCACAGTTATCACTATGAATAAAGAGGGAAACATTTCCCATCCGCTCTCAAGTGTGGATATAATTCCTTTTGATATTTGGGCTTTGGGAGATTGATATGGGCATATTTTGCGGAATAGATGAAGCAGGGCGTGGGCCTTTGGCAGGTGATTTGGTTATGGCTGGATGTATCTTACATGTAAAGATTGAGGGGCTTAATGACTCTAAAAAACTCACAGCCAAAAAACGCGAATCTCTATACAATACAATCATAAAAAACTCTACATATCATATTACAAAGTTCTCTGCACAGGATATTGACAACAAAGGTATTTCCGCCTGTCTAAAGCTCGGTCTGCAAGAAATCATGCAACACCTTAAAGCAGATGAGTACCTTTATGACGGTAACCAGACTTATGGCGTCAAGAACCTTGCAACGATGGTTCAGGCTGATGGAAAAATCGCCGAAGTCAGTGCTGCGTCAATACTTGCAAAAGAGACACACGACAAAGACATTTTGGAACTTGCAAAAAAATACCCACAGTACCAGTTTGAAAAGCACAAAGGCTACGGAACAAAGCTACATGTAGAGATGATTAAAAAATACGGTTATTGTGAGATACACAGACAAACCTATAAAGTAAAAGCGCTACAACCCACACTCTTTGACTAAAAATAAGGATTCTGTGATATAATATTAAAATTACAATCTAAAGGTCAAAATATGTTTCTTAAAACTCTGTTTATAAGCGCTATACTATTCTTTGGAGGGTGTTCTACAAAGGCACTTGTCACTACACAAAAAACACTTCCTGCGGCTGAAAAGAATAAGACAATTTCCCTGTTTGAACTCAATAACTACACAGACACTCCACGTGCGGGAATGCGTGCTGCAAACATTGTCGAAGGCGTACTGATTGCAAAAGGCTTTAGCGTACAAACCCATTTAAAGCAAAACCTTTATACACTCAAAGAAGCTCAACAACAAGCAATCAAAGACGGATCTGACTACTTTTTAATTGGCGGAGTAAGCGAATGGAGATACAAGACAGGAATAGATGGAGAACCTGCTGTAAGCCTGCAACTGACTCTTTATGCGACACAAGATTCTCATCCGGTTTGGAGTGCAACCGGTGCTGACAATGACTGGGGAAATGCTTCCATAGGAAGTACTGCACAATCTTTAATAGAAACTATGATGAACAGATAAGCATCTCAATGCAGCTACCAAATAAACGAAAAAAGGAGCTTTCCAAACACCAGGCTTTCATTGCTTTTTTTCAAGAATATGCTTATGCAGAAACTCTTGTTGTTTTAGGGCTCTTTTTTCTAGTCGGTTATCTTGTTTCACCTCAAGACATATGTCTTCTTGAGCAAGACATACCCTACCTCATCATTCTTCTCGCCATTATAACACTCTTTCACGGTTTTCAGAGCGGTTTTTTGGCGATGGCAATGGTCTCATTTTGCATGTGGTATTTTTATACAAAATTTCCCTATATAGATTTCCTGATTCACTTACTCATGGTCATGATTTTCAGTGAGTTTCACTATTATTGGACCAAAACCATAAGGGAACTCAAGCTTGATGATGAATACAAAGCAAGCAAACTCGATGAACTTTCAAAAGCTTTTTATAGTTTAAAAATATCTCATGACCAACTGGAAAAAAACTACGTCGTCAAGCCTATGAGCATTAGAAGTGCGATAGAGCAAATATTTAAACAGAACAAAACATTCAAAAGCAATGATATTGATGAAAAAAATGAGCATTACTACCAAAACTTTCTAACCCTGTTGGAGAAATCATTCCATGTTGAGAGTGGCTTCATACTTTACAAACTACAAAATTACGAGAAAGAATTCTTAT
>JANTGW010000150.1 GCA_024762705.1 Sulfurimonas sp. | reverse complement strand
AGTTTAACACCAAATGCCTTATATACGGGCTTTGCAGACCATAAAAATGTTGTAAACCGTTTATATCTTTTTAAAAAAAGGGTAGGTTTACAAACTTTTGACTTTTTGGCCACTCATACATGCCCTGAAATAGGCACTTTGAAACTTAAATAAAAATAAAAGTTCGTAAACCGCACTTCACCTTCACTCAAAATACGAGGTTTACAAACTTTTAGTTTCATTTAAGAAAAGTCCTCTTTATCGATAGAATGGGTGTTTCGGCCATTTTTGCTTAAAATTTTCTTAGGAAAAAAGTTTGTAAACTCTTTTACGAGAGTTTTATTCGTTATACTTGCAGAAACCTAAAGAAAATATCTTTCGTATGTTTTCTATACCATTGTAAAAATTATTGGAGCATCAGATGCAACAGACAAAAAAACAGAAGAACATAGAAATGCTTATTGAATTTATCAAGAACAACCCCGACGGGTGCAGTACGGCACAGATGAGAGATCAGCTTGAAAAGGTCAATATCTCTACTAAGCCCATCACCCTCAGAACTATCCAAACCTATATGAAAGATCTCAAAGAAGACTATGTCAAAGGGGTAGAGCCTATAGAGGTACACAGAGGCTTCTACAAGATCATTGACCGCAGAAGCCCTATATCGCAGATGGCTATAGAGCATGAAAAGAGGATCTACCTCAAACTTGCCGTAGAGTCCATGGAAGAACTCTCAGACTTCTCGAAACATCATGATCAGATAGTAAAGGATCTCAAACTCTGTAAAGTATCTACCGCCTACTATGTCAAGCCTGAAAACTATGAAAAGCTCAATACTTCAGAAGAAGAGATCAAACTTCTCGAAGAAGCGATCCTGAAAAAATATATTATTTCGTTTGACTACCGGGATGATATTTATATAGTGGAAGCCTACAGAATGGTCAACTTTGACGGTATTTGGTATCTTTACGGCAAAGATACCCAGGAACGCAGAGGAAATCCCTATAAAACATGGATGCTTGAATTTATCGACAAAGTCGAAGTGGACTATACGCACCATCACAACATTTCAAATGAAACGATAGAAGAACATCTTGATGATGCTGATTCGGCTGCATTTGTACCGGGCAAAGCCTTCACTGTAAAAGTAAAAGTTTCTTCAGAGGTAGCACATATCTTCAAACGCCGTAAACACCTGCCGGAACAAAGCTGCCTCTTCGAAAAAGACGGTTCACTTATCGCCACATCCGTCATCAGCACCTACGACGATATCGACCCTGAAATCAAATCCTGGTTGCCACATATAGAGATACTTGAACCTTTGGAGTATAGGGAACGGTTCTTGCTTGAATTGGAATCCTATAGAAACAAATTTCAAAACGAAATTGAAAGACTTTCCAAAACGATTTGAATTAGCTTGCTTGTTAAAATAAACTTTTTGATCAAACTTTTTGATGCGGCGTGTCCCGAGACGGATCTTGTCTGCCTGTACATCACCAAACTCCAGTGTGAGTCCGATCATTCGTTTCGTGATGCCTCTTTGTCTAACGCGTTGGTTAATGTGGTGGGTTTCATACATGTTCACTCCTTGGACTTGGGATATCCAAGTATAGAATAGTGGAGCGAACATTTGGTTCGTTGTTTTGCCTTCCAATGTTTAAATAAAAAGATGTTGGGCTATGAAATCAATTTTGTGTGGCAGGTCAAAAACAACCCTCTAAAGTTATCTTGACCCATAATTTTAAATTTACAGTATTACCTGTGAGATTTACGACTTTGACAGTTAGATAATTAGGTAATGTATTCATATTCCTATGTTCATTCTTCTTATCACTTTCAAAACTTTCTTTTTTTTAGTGTTCTTTGCAAGAAATTATAAAAAATGTCCTTGCAAGGACAATATAAATTTTGATAGTGTGAGAAAAGCATGACGGAATTTTAAACGCTCTCATTTAAAAGGACTTTGTATCATAATATTCACAACACATCAATAAGATCCTCAATATCTCCCTTGACATTTAAGTACCTCTGTGTCGTTGTGACATTGGTATGGTTCAAAAAAAGCATTGCCTGCATGATCCCTTTTGCTTTGTATATCTTTGTGCCACTTGTGCGTCTAAGGGTATAAAGAGTCACTCTATCCATCACTGCATCGGTAGGGATCCCTTCATTAAAAAGTTTATCAAAGAAATTCTGGGCAGCCTTCCTAAGTACTGAATAGTTCATTGGACTTCTCTTGACTGACAGGTCATCACTATTCTCAAATAACTGTTGAGGATAGAAAAGATAGTCGCCATGTCTTAACTTATGCTTTTCTATCCAATCCTGGATCATTTCCATCACTTTTTGGTTGACAGGTTGCTGGTAGCTTTTGCCTAACTTCATGGCCTTTAAATGGATCCTGTTCAAAGTAAAGTCGATATGTTGGAGCTGCAAACTCATGACTGCAGCAGGACGTGCTCCGGTGTAGTAAAGCAGTTTAGCAAAAAAATAGAGGGTTTCATTTGGCATAAGACCATGCTCAGGTAGTCCGTTCTTAAAAGCATCGAACATCACTTCAAGTTGCTTATCATTCAAAACTACTCCAGGTTCATGATTCTCTTCGAGCTTTCTTATCTCATGTCTATCTACAGGATTTTGATCGACCCACTTTTTCCGTACTGCAACATTGTAAAGCGCTCTAAGAGAATTGATCGTTTCATTCACTGTTTTGGGTGCATAGTCCAGTTCTACAAGTTTATCCTGCAGCTCCTGCACATTTTCCGTTGTGATCCTGTTCGCCAATTTATCACCCAAAAAAGGAATGACACGTTTTTCAAACCTCTGCTTGTCTTCTGTATTATACTTTGATCGTCGCTGTTCGAAGTACATGTCAGTCACCTGCTTCAATGTCAGTCTCTTTAAAACAAATGCTCTCTTGCCATCACTTTCTTCTTTCTGTATCCTTTTTCTACCCTTTGTAATATTGGCCTTGAGAATATTGAGTTGTTCTAAAGCTTCATCACGGTCCAATGTATCTAGTTTCTTTTTGGTTGGTTTTCCAAACTCATCTCGATAAGCAACATAAAGCGCTTTCGTCTCTTTATTGACAGATTTTGGGTTATAATACTCATGTATCCCGTTATATTTTTTCGCTTTGATTTTTCGGAAAGCCATATGCTGCCTTTTTTTCTACAAACTTTTTCTACAATTGTACCTAAAATTGACGATTTTTGCTAAAATTTTGTAGAAAAAAGAAAAACTTATAATTCCAACAATGCCCCTATTTAACGAGCCTTGAAGAAGTTTGATGAGCTTTGAATAAATCACTCAGATGGGGTTCGAGTCCCCGAGGACCCACCATTAACATGCCCCAAAATAGGGACTTTCATTCACTTTTTATCTTACTGTCAGCGGAATTGTTAGTAAATAA
>JANTGW010000149.1 GCA_024762705.1 Sulfurimonas sp. | reverse complement strand
TGGAAGCACCCATCATATTGACGGGGTTTGCCGCTTTGTCCGTGGAGACACAAAAGTATTTTTTTGCTCTTTTTTGTCTTGCCTGGGCTATAGTTTTATCGGTATTAAAAATATTGACATCACACATGCGCATAAGCGTAAATGGGTCTTTTTCACTTCTTACATGTTTTAAAGCGGAAAGATTAAGAACATAATCATATTTGCCGTCATTTTTTATAAAGGCATCATACTCCACACTTCCGATATCTAGCGCAAATGTTTGAAAGTCACCGTCAATATAGCCAAAGCTGCTTCGTATATCACGCACGAGTTCGACCATGTTATTCTCGGATATATCCACTACATGTAACTTCTTAGGATTGCGTTTAAATATCTCTTTTACGACTGCCTGACCGATAGAACCAGCTCCGCCAAGTACTAAAAAAGAAGCATTTGAAACTATTTCTAAAAGTTGCTTTTGGTAATTTTTTATATCTGTAGTAAAAAGTTCTTGATTTCTTCCGATAAGTTCTAAGATATTCAATGTGAATCCATCTCTCTAGTTTATTTATATTTGTACGTAGCAAATATGATACCAGACTAAATAAAAAACATGTTTTGTCGATTATATACTAAAATAATTCAAAATTTATATATTAAGTAAAGGATTTGTTATGGCTGTATCATCATTAGGTCTTGGTTCGGGTGTTTTAACACAGGACGTATTAGACCAATTACGTAAAGCAGATGAGGCATCAAGGATTACACCGATCGATATGGAGTTGGCACTAATCAAAGATGAACAGGGGGCTTTTAATGTTTTAGATGCAAAAATGACAAACCTGATAGATAGTATCGATGCATTAAGAACACCTCTTTTGTATGATGAAAGAACTGCAACAGTAACAGGAACATCTGTTGCAGTAACTGCAAGCGCGAACAGTGATCTTCAAGAGTTTACATTAAATGTTACACAATTGGCTACGAAACAGATTGAAGAATCAGGTTCTTTTAGTGCTCAAACGGATACTATTGCAAGCGCAGCTGGTAGCATTAATCTAAATATAGACGGTGTTGACTTTACAATTGATTATGACGGTACTACTACTTTAGAGAATTTGAAAAAATCTATTAACGACATTGCAGGTGATAAGGTTAATGCCACAATCGTTCAGATAGCAAGTGGTGATTATAGACTTTTTTTAAACTCGGTAGATACTGGTAGCAATCAGGATATAACAATTACAGATAACAGCGGAAACCTTTCTGGAACACAGTTGACAAATGATTTAACTGCTTTACAGACAGGGGTTGATGCCACGTTTGAATTTAATGGGCAAACAGTTACAAGAAGCTCTAACAAAGTTACAGATCTTGTTACTGGATATGAGATTACTCTAAAAGAGCTGGGATCATCAACTGTAAAGATCGAACAAAACAGAGATGCTATTTTAGAAAAAATCGAGAGTTTTGTTGAAAAATATAATGACGCGATGGGTGAGATTGGAAGAGTGACAGTCAATAGTACCAATGCTGATGAAAGAGGTATTTTTGCAGGTAACAGTACTATCCGAAGCATGCAGTTTAAGATACGAAATCTAATGGATACTGTAGGCGGTGGTGTTGGTAATATCTATGATTATGGTTTTGATATAGACAAAAGTGGAAAATTAACATTTGATAAATCAGTATTCAATGATGCTCTTGATACGGATGCAGCAAATGTAGAAGTTTTCTTTTCTGGTGGAGATTTTGATAATGGGGATGGTACAACAACTACAGTTGATGGTATTTTTAATGAACTATCCACAGAAGTTGGAGCATACACGAATTACAATCAAACATTAGACCAGTTTAAGTCTAGTTTAATGCAACAGAGTAGTGAATTAGAAGATAGACGAGCGACAGCAATAGAGAGACTGGATAATAAATATGAAACATTGCAAAAACAATGGGCTGCATATGATGCGTTAATTGCAAGATTGACTTCTTCTGCGAATGCGTTCATACAGATGGTAAATACGCAAAATTCGACGCAAAATAACTAAAGTATTTTTAAACAGGGTCGATTTAATTGATACATAAAAAGGATTGAAAATGTATGCAAACAGTGCTTATAATACTTATACGGAAAACTATGTAGGAATAGAATCACCGTATAAACTAATAGAGATGTTATATGAGGGTGTGCTTCGTTTTAACACTCAGGCTAAACAAGCAATAAAAGAGAACGACATTGAAAAACGAGTATATTGGACAAATCGATCAATAGCTATATTAGCTGAACTAAAAGGAAGTTTAGATTTTAGTCAAGGTAATGTAGCAAAATATTTGGATGGTCTGTATGATTACCAAATTAAACTTTTAACAGAGGTTGGAATAGAAAATAGTATGGCTAAACTTGATGAATGCACAAATGTATTTCGAGGATTGCTAGAGGCGTGGAGAGAAAGTACGGATGTGGCTTAACGAGCTGAAAATAGCTGTTAGTCAAGAAGATGTAAAAATGCTTGATAAACTTTTGAGTGAATTGCCTCAATTAACAAATAAGGAAGAATTGAATTCTGCTGTAATACTTCTCGATCAAGCAAAAGAAATAATGCAAGAGAAAAAGGTTGAGACATTTAAGGCAATGCAACAGATTAAAAAAAATATTGACTTTTTAAATTCTACCACTGCAGAAAGAACTGCAAAATTTGATGTTACTTCCTAGCTTTTTTACTGATTCCAAACTTCAAACTTCTTATTGTGTAGTCACTGATAACTGCACCTTTTCGCATGTTTAAGATGTGTTCAACCGCATCGGCTATGTCTGATGCAAGCAATTTTTCATCTTCTTTTTGACTTGTCTCAAACCGTAGTTCATCATAAAAATTACTCTCTGTCATATCCGGGTTGATGTTTGTGATGCTGAGCGCGCTTTTTCTTGTCTCTTCAAAGAGTGCATCGCCAAAGGCTTTAAGGCCCGCTTTTGTTGCAGAATATACGGCTGCAAACTTACTTGCACGCAGGGCTTCTATGGAATTTATGTTGATAAGGTAGCCTTCGTTTTCTTTGAGTGAACGCAAAAGAGCATTTGTGAGCAGCATTGGAGCTGTCAGGTTTAAAAAGGTCATTGCGCTGATGGTATTTACATGTAACTCTTCATGCGGCTCAAAACGACCGAACCCGGCACAGTTTATAAGTATAGAAATATCTTCTTTTTTTAATTTTTCACACAGCTTTTTTGTTTCTTTTTCTTCTGCAAGGTTACATGTAACGGCTTGAAAATTCGCATGGTTATAATCATCGTCTTTTATGCTTCTGCTAACACCTAACACTTCAAATCCGAGTGTTAGCAGTCTGTTTGTTATTGCTTTTCCAATGCCGCTGCTTGCACCCGTTACTACTGCTTTTTTCAAATTTTGCCTCACAATT
>JANTGW010000148.1 GCA_024762705.1 Sulfurimonas sp. | reverse complement strand
AAAAAAGAATTAAAAAAGAGTTACAAAATATCCAGACAAAAGAAGAGTTGCTAAAAAAAGTCGTACCATATTTTGGAAAAGACAGAAAGTTGAACCGTTTAATATATGCTCTCGAAAATGTTGAAAATTCAGAGTTTAAAAAATTAAAAAAAGAGATAATTGCTTATATTTGTAAATAAGAATTTTTATAGCAACATAATGTTGCTATAAAATTAGTTTAAATCTGGCTTGGGAGTCTTATCAGTTGTCGCCGGAAGCATAGGCAACTCTATATATGGCTTTTCGCCCTCAAGTGCACCTAGGAATGTCTCTATAGATTTTACCTGCTTGTCACTAAGCTTAATACCAAGTTGAACACGTCCCATCTCTTTGATGGCATCTTTGAGTGTTGGTATCATACCGTTGTGAAAGTATGGCGCAGTTTCAGTTACATTTCTCAGTGTCGGTACTCTTACCATACCGTTTGCATCACCTTTAAAGTCACCTACATTCATGTATTTGTATTTAGCGACGACGTTAAATGCATTCATGTTTCCACCTATGCCAACACCATTGTGGCATGATGCACAGCCAACTTGAATAAAAGTTTTTAAACCTTCTTTTTCCTCTTTTGTCATTGCATCTTCATGACCTTGCATAAATGCATCAAAAGGCGCAGGAGTAACTAGTGTTCGCTCAAACACTCCTATAGTATCAGCCACTGTCTCAAGTGTGATTTTTACATCCTTTCCATACGCATTTTGAAACTCTTCAACATATTGGGGCATAGAAGTTACTACCGCAGCAACATGTTCTTTTGTAGCCGCCATTTCAGGAGCTGCCTGCATAGGACCCTGCGCCTGATCTTCCAAGTGCGGACTTCTACCATCCCAAAACTGTTTGTCATTAAACACTGCGTTATATACAGTCGGCGAGCTTAAATGGTGTGGATTTGCTGTCCATTTGTGACCTACTGCAGCTTGCATTCCATCATCACCGCCTTTACTTAGGTTATGACACGTGTTACAAGAGATAAGACCACTTTTAGAAAGTCTCGGATCAAAATAGAGTTTTTTTCCAAGCTCTACCTTAGCCTCTGTGATAGGGTTTTTAGGGTTGTCAATTAACTTTAACAATTCGCTTGTTTGTTCAGGAATTGGCGAAAGTCCTGCATTTTTTGCATCTTGAGCCAATGAGCTGGCCATTAAAGAAGCTGTTGTAAACGCGAGAGCTATGATCTTTTTCATCTTGTTTCCTTTTGTAGTTGTGTATGCAGTATTGTAACAAAGCGTATCTTAAAGGAAAATAATTATCCTTTGATGAATTCATTCTTGCTTTTTATGAGATCAACTGCAGATGCAACGGCATTTATATAACTCAAAGTTTTTGCTTCACCTTTGTATGCGATATCAAAAGCAGTTCCATGGTCTACTGATGTGCGTATTATAGGTAAGTTAAGAGAAATGTTGACGCTTTCATCAAAATAGAGTGCCTTAAGCGGTGCCAGTCCTTGGTCATGATACATTGCTACAAAATAGGTGTAGTTGTTACGACAATAAGGTGCAAAGGCAACATCAGGGACTATTGGACCTGTAAATTGTTCAAATCCTATTTTTTTATTGGCACTTTTTATCGCTTTTGTAATAATGAGCTCTTCTTGGCCCAAAACACCGTTGTCACCGGCATGAGGATTCAGACCGAGTACGGCTATTGGATCCTTTGGAATAGAATCATGCATATCCAAAAAGAACTGCTTGAGCTTTTTGTATTTTATGTTTTTTGTAACATCTTTGAGAGGGATATGTTCCGTAAACAGTGCAACATACATTTTAGCACAGCCCAGCATCATGATGGCTTCTTTGTTGAAATGTTTTCGAAGCAGGTCGGTATGTCCTTTAAATTCAAGTCCTGCTTTCATCCATGCTTCTTTGTGTATAGGCAGAGTGACAACAGCCTTAGCTTTGTTGTTTTCACACAGATTCACCGCAGCCATAAAAGAGTCATAGGCATATAATCCACTTGCGGCATCTACTTTGCCTGGCTGTATTTCAAATTTTCCTGCAACTTCATGAAGTTCAAAATCATCAGGTATCTTTACATGTAAAAGCTTGGCAGATTTTTGGAGCATAGTCTTGTTTATACAATAAAGAGGATGACATATCTTGCTAATTGTCGTATGTGCTTTTAGTGCTATTTCTATACCTACACCGTTTAAGTCACCGACACTTACGGCTACAACTGGTTTCATCATCGTGTAGTGAGTCTCTTCATCTCTTTTATCGCTTCGCTTAATCCTGTAAATACACTGCGGGCAATAATGCTTTGTCCTATATTGAGCTCTGTTATCTCTTGGATTTTCATCATCTCATGGACATTATGATAGTTAAGCCCGTGTCCAGCTGCTACTTCAAGCCCGAGCTTGTCGGCATGCTGTGCTGAGAGTTTTATCTGTTCTATCGCATGCTCAAGTCTGTTACTGAGTTCGTAACGCGGTAGTTCCAATTCTTTAACAGAGTGATTTGAGTGCGCTAAAGAGGAGTTGAGCATTGCAAATAGATTTGCAAAAAGACCGGTATGCAGCTCAACCATTTCAGCACCGAGTTTTTTGGACTGTTCCATAGCTTCAATACTTGGATCAACGAAGAGTGAAACGGGAATGATGGCGTCATGAAGCTGCTCTATTGCATAAGCGATTTCACTTTCATGAGTAAAAACATCAAGTCCGCCTTCTGTTGTTACTTCTTCTCTTTTTTCAGGAACTAATGTGGCCCTGTGCGGCTTCATAGTACTTACAATATTTAATATATTTTTATTGATGGAGCACTCAAGATTAACCGGCAGTTTTGAAAACTGCAATATGTTTTTAACATCAACATCCTGAATGTGTCTTCTGTCTTCTCTTAAATGTATGGTGATTTGTTCTGCACCGCTTTGACAGGCAACATAAAGTGCCTGTAAGATGTCAGGGTCATTTACTTGCCTTGCTTCTCTTAATACTGCAACATGATCTATATTGACACCGAGTTTCATGGATTTAACGTACTGCATTATTTTTCTCTATTACTGATTTGTAAAATTCAATGTATTTTTCTTCGAGATTTTCATAACTTGTTATATTACCAATATGAACTTCAACAGTATAAGGTTCTTTATATGGAGCATTTTTAAACACTTTTTCAAGTTGATCGTTGATATAAACAGGGACAACGTCGAGATTGTTAGCTTTGGCTATTTTTTCAGCACCGCTTTGAAACTTTTTAATACCTTCACCGCCATATCTTTCACCTTCAGGAAAGATGTAAATGTTTAAGTCGTCAACCTTTTCGAGTGTTCTTTTTATTGTTTTAAAAAATCTGACCAACCCTTTTTTGTTTTCCAAATCGACTGGAATACATCCGCTGTATTGAAAAAACTTTCCATATAGTGGGTCATCGAAAAGTTCCTGT
>JANTGW010000147.1 GCA_024762705.1 Sulfurimonas sp. | reverse complement strand
TTGCTTTTCCAACTCTAAAATGGCTTGTTTCGTCTTTAAAACGGAATCCGGATTCAAGCTTATCGAATCTATACCCAGTCTCACTAAAAACTCTGCCATGTCAGGATAGTCTGATGGTGCCTGTCCGCAAATCCCGCTGTGGCGCTTATTGCGCTTAGCACCTTCAACTGCCATACGTATCATCTCTTTGACACCTTCATCTCTTTCATCATAATCAAAGGCAACGATTTCACTGTCGCGGTCAACTCCGAGTGTCAACTGTGTCAAGTCATTACTTCCTATACTGAATCCGTCAAAAATCTCACTGAACTTGTCAATCTGGATTACATTGTTTGGTATTTCACACATGACATAGATCTCAAGAGTGTTCTCACCTTGCGTAAGACCATACTTTTTCATAGTATCTATTACACGCTGTCCTTCTTCTACCCTACGGCAAAACGGAATCATCAGCTTTACATTGGTAAATCCCATCTCATCACGTACACGCTTCATAGCTTTGCACTCCAAGCTAAATCCCTCTTCATATGCAGGATGGGCATATCTTGCTGCTCCACGAAAACCTATCATTGGGTTATCTTCTTTTGGCTCAAAAACACTGCCCCCAAGTAGTGAAGCATATTCATTGGACTTGAAGTCACTCATACGAACAACACAAGGTTTCGGATAGACCGAAGCCGCAATGGTTGCTACACCCTCAGAAAGTGTCTTTACAAAAAACTCTTCCATAGAGTTGTAGGCAGTGGTGAGATCTTCGAGTTCTTTTTTGGTCTGCTCATCCACTTTCTCAGGATGCAAAAGTGCCATAGGATGCGCTTTTATGTATTCATTTATTATAAATTCCATACGTGCCAGACCTACACCGTCAACCGGCAAAGATGCCAAAGAGAAGGCCTGATCCGGATTTCCAAGGTTCATCATCAGCTCAGTCTTTGTTTTTGGCAAACTGCTAAGGTCTGTTTTTGTCACTTCATACTTTAAAATACCCTCATACACAAAACCGGTCTCACCCTCTGCACAACTTACCGTCACTTCTTGAGCATTTTGCAAGACATCAGTTGCATCTTGGCATCCAACTACAGCAGGAAGTCCGAGTTCACGACTTACAATAGCCGCATGACAGGTACGTCCGCCTTTGTTCGTCACAATTGCAGAAGCGATCTTCATGATTGGCTCCCAATCAGGAGTGGTAATGTCAGCTACTAAAACCTCACCGGCTTCAAATGTACTCATCTCCTTGACGTCATTGATGATTCGAACTTTTCCCGTACCTATTTTAGTGCCTACCGCCTGACCGGAAGTAAGAACTTTACCTTTTTCTTTGAGAGAATAGATCTCTAAAACCGTTCCTTTTTTCTGTGACTCTACAGTTTCAGGACGAGCTTGGACCATATATATCTCTCCGTCAAGACCGTCCTTTGCCCATTCCATATCCATAGGTTTTTCATAACCTGCTTCTTGGGAGTAATGTTTTTCGACCTTAATGGTATAATCTGCCAAGACCATCACATCTTCATCGGTAATGGCAAAATGCTCCATTTCCTCTTTACTGGTTGGCACATTTTTTGTATATTCATATGCCATATTTGAGACATTTGCCTCTTTCGTAAAGACCATCTTTATATTTTTATGTCCGAGTTTTCTTTTAAGTACCGCCCGTTTTCCTTGTAAAAATGTCGGCTTATGTACATAAAAACTGTCAGGTTCAACTGCACCGAGGACTACATTTTCACCAAGGCCCAAAGAGGCATTGATGAATACAACATCCTTAAAACCTGTCTCAGTATCAAGTGAGAACATAACACCTGCTGCACCTAAATCACTTCTCACCATCTTCATCACAACGACAGAGAGATACACTTTAAGATAATCAAATCCATGATCATATTTGTAGTGAATACTTCTGTCTGTAAAGTTTGAAGCCAGACAACGCTTATAAGAATCTAGTAAAGCCTCTTCGTCTTGTATGTTCAAGTAGGTTTCATTTTGTCCGGCAAAACTTGCCTGAGGAGAGTCCTCGGCGGTAGCAGAAGAACGTACGGCTAAAGAGAGGTTTTCACCATACTCTTTTTTCAGTTCTTGGTAATTTTTTAGAATTGCCTGTTTTAGATCATCGGGCAATATGGCATTGTAAACTATATCTCTACAAGCAGCACCTGCCTTTTGTAACGAAGTTACATCATCTATGTCCATGGCATTCAAAATATCTTCGAGCTTGCCCCATGCATCATTATAATCAAGTACTGCCTTATATGCCGAAGCCGTAACAGCAAAACCGTTCGGTACTTTCACACCCTCACCTGTGAGCTTAGAATACATCTCTCCAAGTGAAGCATTTTTGCCCCCTACTTCAGCAACATCTTCTATACCTATTTCACTAAACCATTTAATATAAGACATAAGGTTTTCCTTTATTTAAATATTGTATTCACGTTCGCAAGATAATTTCAAACAATTTGGTAACGGTTTGCCCGCAAGAAACGCATTTATATTGTCTAAAGATATTTGCATGATCCTTTTTAAAGCCTCTTTTGTATAATATGCCATATGCGGAGTATAGAGTATATTATCTCTATGAATATATTTCACATCACTGATGACATCAAGGCAAAGAATATTTTTCATTTTTCCATACAGAGCATCTTCAATCACTTCGCCACGCGCTGTATTGACAATGATGGCATCTTCTTTAAGTAAAACTGCATTTCTTTCATTAATTATGGCGTTTGTAGCAGGGGTAAGAGGCAGAGCAAGCATAATAATATCGCTCGTTTTCAACACTGTATCTAAATCACAAAAATCAATCCCAAGCTCATCGACAATAGGTTTTTTTGTTCTTGAATAGGCCAAGATCTTCATCCCAAACCCCTTACCTATTCGCGCCATTTGAGACCCTATTGTTCCTAGACCGAGAATACCGAGTGTTTTGCCAAAAAGCTCCATGCCTTTAAGGTCGGCATATTCAAAATCTCTTTGTTTAGAACGCTGCAGTGCTGTATGAGTATGTCTTGTAGCATTTAAAAGCAGTGAAAAAGCGAACTCTGCAACAGCAGGACCGCCGTAGCCTGCCACATTAGAAACCACTAAACCGCGGCTATACAAAGCATCACATTTTATATGATCATACCCTGTTGAACGTGTTTGTAAATATTTCAATGCCGGTAATTTTTCCAGTATTTCATCCGTAATACTCGAATGCACAAAAACAGAAACAACATCATAATCACAAGACTCTTGCAGCATATCATTTATAGTGCCCTCAAAAAAGAACACTTCATGCTGTTTTAAATGTTTTTCAAAAAAAATCTTCTCTTCGGGCTTGATTTCAAAAAATGCTATTTTCATTTACAACTCCTTTTTTATTTCCCTTAGATAATAAAACATACTGATCTCACCGAAAAAGGGCCCAAATATATTAAATAACGGCAAGAAGTT
>JANTGW010000146.1 GCA_024762705.1 Sulfurimonas sp. | reverse complement strand
CAAAAAGCTCAATTGCGGTTGATAAAAGGTATATTCCATTAGGAAGTATGCTATACTTGTCATCAAACTTAGAAAACGAAGAATTTAATAAAATTGTTTTTGCGCAAGATACAGGTGGAGCCATTAAAGGACCGATAAGAGCCGATTTGTTTTTAGGCAGTGGCAAAGAGGCATTAAAGATTGCAGGAAAATTAAAATCACCGTTAAAACTTTGGTTACTGCTTCCAAATAACAAAGAAGTAAAAGAATGAACAGTTCATTAGAAAAATTCAACAGGCTTGTAGATGCTCTTGGTGAATTGCCTAGTATTGGAAAAAAATCAGCTACTAGATTAGCCTATCATATGATTATGAATGATACTTTTTCGGGTATGAAGATTGCACATGCGATAGAAGATGCTCTTGGAAGTTTGAAAAAGTGTAAAGAGTGCGGCGGAATGAGTGAGGATGAACTTTGTCATATTTGCTGTGATGAAACACGGGATGCTTCTTTATTGTGTATAGTCGAAAATGCGAAAGATATTTTACTTTTGGAAGAAAATGGTTTGTTTGACGGCAGATATTTTGTGCTGGAATCCTTGGAGGAATTGAGTATGTCACACCTTGAAACAATTGTGCAAAATGGTGTGAATGAAGTGTTGTTTGCCTTGACACCTTCCATAGCAAATGACGCTGTAATCCTTTACATAGAAGACAAACTTGGTGTATATGATCTTAATTTTACAAAAATAGCGCAGGGTGTTCCAACAGGGGTAAGTTTGGAAAATATAGACTTGTTGTCATTAACAAGAGCTTTAGAGGACAGGGTGAGGGTATAGATGAAGTTAAAAATATTGGGTTTGATTATTGGGTTGTCTGTGACACTTCTTGCGCAGAGTTATAATGAAGTAGAAAAAATCAAGATGGATAATATTAAAAGTGATAGGTCCAAAGAAAGTATGCAGAAATGGCTTGAGGGAAATTTCGCCCTACAAACATATAAAGTCAATTACATCCTTCCCTATGGACAAGCAGATAAAAAATACGATTCTGGCGTTCCCAATATAAACTATAATGATAAAGAGGCAGAATTACAGGTAAGTTTAAAACTGCGAGTAGCACGTAACCTTTTTGGATTACAAGAAAAGTATTATGTTTCTTATACACATCAGGCATTTTGGCAGATATACACTGAATCTTCTCCTTTTAGAGAGAGTATGTACAACCCTGAAGCTTTTGTAGTTTTTCCAATTAGTGACAATGAATCTATATTTCAGCTGCGTTCAGTAAAGTTTGCAGTGGCTCACCGCTCTAACGGACAGCCAGATACTAGTGAAGTTATATTTGTAAATGGACAAGTGCTGGGCAATAAATCAAGAAGTGTAAATTATGTTTACACACAGTTTCGTCTGCAGCATAAAACACTGATTACAGACTTGATGTTCTGGCTTCCTTTTCGAAGATCGAATAACCTAAGTGATAACCCTGATTTAATGGACTATACTGGCTATACAAGTCTGAAATTTACTTATTTTTACAATGAACACATGTTTACTTTGATGGGAAGAGGCAATTTTGAAACAGGTAAAGGCGCTGTAGAAGCTACATATTCTTACCCTTTAATTAATGATATAAACATATATGCAAAAGTATTCAGTGGTTACATGGAATCATTGATCGATTATAACAATAATATTACAAAATGTTCCATAGGATTTAGCTTCTCCCGCTAGTATAGAAAACTTTTTTGCATCTCTTTTTTAATATCTTCTTTGTCCAGTTCAAAGTTGCAAAAAAGTTCATTTGCCAAGACACCTTGTCCCAGCAACATATCAGCACCGTCTTTACATGTAAGCTGTTTTTCTTTGGCAAGCTGTAAAAAAGGCGTTGTCTTTCCATATATGGCATCTGCCACATAACGCGTATTGTTGAGTATGGACTCTATCATTTCTTTGGGTGCAGGCAGGTTTTCATCATTGAGTCCGGCACTTGTTGTATTTATCACTAAATCATACTTATGAGTCTTAAAGGTTTTCCATGTATAACACTCACAATCAAGTTTTTCAAAGTAGGCAAGCCTTTCTTTGCTTCTGTTGAGTATACTTACATGTAAGCCTTCTTCGAGGAATTTTTGCACAAGTGCTTTAGCTGTACCGCCAGCACCGAGAACCAAAATGCTTTTTATATTTTTAAATTCACTGATCGCGTACATAAAGCCATCTGCATCAGTGTTATAGCCTATAAGTTTGCCATTTTCATTTATGAGTGTATTGACAACACCGATTTTTTTTGCAAATCCGCGCACTTCATCACAAGCCTTGTAGGCATTTTCTTTATGCGGCACAGTAACATTTGCTCCATGTAATCCAAGTGCAAAAAAAGTCTCTTTGAGTTTACTGCCGTCTTCTAAAAGGGTTCGTGTATAACAGGCTTTGTAGTTAAGATTTTTAAAAACCGTGTTATGCATCAGCGGACTGCGTGAGTGTGAAACGGGATTTCCGAATATGGAAAAAAGTTTATGCATAAAATCTCTTTATTTTTTGTCTAAATCTTCAAGAGAATGAATGAGAGCACCCAGTTTGTTGTTAACCTCAAGATATTCAAGTTCTTTGACACTGTCTGCAACTATTCCCGCACCTGCTTGGAGTACTACTTTGTCTTCTTTTACAAGAGCAGTACGGATGGCTATGGCGCTGTCCATATTTCCGTCAAATCCGAAATAACCGACACTCCCGCTGTAAAAACCGCGCTTAAGCCCTTCATACTCGGCGATGAGCTCCATAGCACGTATTTTAGGTGCACCTGTCATCGTTCCTGCTGTAAATGTTGCCATGAACAGATCAAACATATCTTTGTCATCATCGAGTGTCGCTACGACATCAGAGACTATATGCATGACATGTGAGAATCTTTCTATATGCATGATATCTTCTACTTTTACTGTTCCAGTCTTTGCTACACGGCCTACATCATTTCTACCCAGATCTATAAGCATTAAATGTTCAGCCAACTCTTTTGGGTCTGCAAGAAGTTCTTCTTCTAGTTCTTTGTCCTGCTGTTTTGTCGTGCCGCGCTTTCTTGTTCCTGCAATCGGACGAAGCAGTAGCTCTCCATCAGTGAGACGTACCATGACTTCAGGAGAAGAACCTACTATACTAAAATTTTCATATTCCATTAAAAACATATACGGAGAAGGATTTTTAGTACGAAGGATACGATAAAAACTAAAAGGATGCACTTTGATATGTCTTGTAAATCGATTCGTCATCAAAATCTGAAAAACATCTCCACTGCGTATCATCTCTTTTGATTTGTCTATCATCTCAAAGAATTTTTCTTTTGTATGTGCGAAGCTTCCCTTGTCATTTCCTACATTAAAAACTCTGTGTTTGTAAGTGTATGTTCCTTTCAACTCGTCTACGATGGACTGGAATCTTTCACTATACTCTTTCAGTGTTGAT
>JANTGW010000145.1 GCA_024762705.1 Sulfurimonas sp. | reverse complement strand
GCGATAATACAATGGCAAAAAAATATGTTATTTTAGATACAGAGACAACTGGCACGAATGAAGAAGATAGAGTTATACAGCTTGGGTATATGGTCTTGGGAGCAAAAGAGATAGAGGTTCACAATGAGTTTTGTTATTCTGATATACCTATCAAATACGGAGCTATGGAAGTTCATGGCATTACACCCGACCTCATTGAAGGCAAACCTGCTTGCACTGAAACTGTAGCATATAAAAGACTGCTCGAACTCAATACACCGGATAACTACCTCATCATTCATAACGCTCCTTTTGATATCACCATGCTTGAAAAAGAAGGCTTTAAAACACAAATGCAGGTTATTGACACACTTAGAGTCGCTAAACATGTTATGCCTGAGGAAGAAGCACACAGGCTTCAGTATTTTCGTTATAAAATGGAGCTTTACAAAGAAGAAGAAAAAGAGGCACAGGCACTGGGCATTGTCGTAAAAGCCCATGATGCAATCGGTGATGTGCTTGTACTCAAACTCTTTCTCTCTAAACTCAAAGATATTGTCCAAGAACAGTTCCCAAATGAAAATCCTGTGGAGAAGATGGTTGATCTTACTAATACACCAATTTTGATGCAGACATTCAGGTTTGGTAAACACAAGGGCAAAAGTTTAGAAGAAGTGGCTCGTGAAGATGCAGGCTATCTGCGATGGATGCTCAAAAATATGGAAAATATAGATGAAGATCTGCGTTACTCGATCAACTACTATTTAGAAAGCTAACTAGCGGGTAACAAACGAGAAAATTACAAATAAAACCAATGCGATACCTCCGCTTATGAGAGCATATGGAAGTTGTGTCTTGACATGCTCGACAACATCACAGTCTGCAGCAAGTGATGAAATAATGGTCGTATCGGAAATTGGTGAGCAGTGATCACCAAAGACACCCCCGCTTATAACCGCACCAACTGCCAAAGCCACATTTGCATCCATTCCTACCGCCATAGGAACGGCGATAGGCACCATGATACTAAATGTTCCCCAACTTGTACCGGTTGAAAACGAAATGATACTGCTGAGTAAAAAGATCACGCCTGCCAAAAGAAAAACACTCAAATTCCCACTTGCCAAGGAAGCCAAATATTCTCCTGTTTTTAATTGAACTGTCACATCCCCTATTGCAAAAGCAAAGAGCAATATCAAAGCAATAGGAAAAAGTTTCTTTGCTCCTTTATAGGCACTTTTTACGTAGGTTTGTGCAGACATGTTTTTTGTCCCTATATAGTAAATGAACATTACCATCAATGTTGCAAGCATTGTATAATAGATGGATGTTGAACCGCTGCCCTTGAGCATATCACCTTCACCTGTGATATATAAGAACATAAATACAAACATTATCATTAAAAGAATCGGAATTACCATGTAACTCATACTTGCATGAGCCTTTACATGTAACGAATCTTTTGTCAAAGAGGGCTTGGCATACTTCATGGGGCCTATGTCTATATTGAACCATACTGCCAAAAATGTTACGACCAAAGCACTTATGGCATAAAAATTATATGCAACAGAGTGCAGCAGAATGTTTACATTATCTCCCTCGATCATACCTGTCTCAATTTGTGTGGCTATCAGTCCCAATAAGAGAGCACCCCAGCCGTTTAGCACTATCAAAGAACTGATAGGCGCTGAAGTAGAGTCACAAACAAAAGCCAGTTTTGCATGCGGTACTTTTTCTCTATCGCATAGAGGTCTGCCGACAGCTCCTGCGATTAAAGAGGTTATGGAAGATTCTATAAAAATGATCACCCCTATAATATAGCTTACAAGCAAGGCCGATCGAGGAGAGTGTACTAAAGTCGTCTCTTGGGTCATATAAGCAACAAAACCGCTGATACCTCCGCTTTTTTGCATCAATTCCATGACACTGCCTACTAAAACAGCAAATGCCAAGGTTTTAAGTATCCAAGGTTCACTTAAAAGTGAGAGAAAAAGCTCAATAGTCGCTAAAATCGTTGCTACAATGGAGAAATCGTGAATTAAGAACAGTCCTAAAAAAATACCGCCAAATAAAGAGAGAATAATGTTTTTTGTATAAAGAGCCAAAAGAATGGCCAAAAGAGATGGGAAAATGGAAAAAAGAGAAAGTTCTATAATAAAGCCTTAAAATTCCATTGCCAAGAGCATAACACCTGCCCTTCCAAAGACTTCTCTATAAGTCTCACACTCTTTCTTATCCACAATTTCAAAACCGAGTTTTTTATAAAATAGTTCTGTTTCGAGTGAACCGATTTCTATAATCGTTTGTACGATTCTGTAACCTTTAAGTCTAGCAGTAAGAAGACTTTTTTGCATTAATGCTTTGAGCACACCAACATCTATAAAGCCTTCCAACTCTTCCATAAAATCAAACATAAGTCTGCTTTTATTTGTGTCAAAACTACACTCATACACAATTTCCAAAGGCTCATTTATTTCATCACCGCAACCAACCTCTTTTAAGGCTGCTATAAAGCTTTCCTTAGTGGCAATTCTCGGTTCATAACTGCACAATGTACCAACACTTTTTCCATCCATCTCAGCTATTAAAAAATTCTTGTAATGGCAATGGCTTTTAGCTTCTGTCTGTGTGAGCATTTCTAGTTTTTTCAAAATTATTGTATCTTCATCGGTCCCAAAAAGTACATCAAACAAGCCGTCTTTCTTTCCCGCTCTTGAGCTTTGTAAAATCATTTGTGCTAGAAAAGGAGCGTCATCAGCCGTGGCCTGTTTTATTTTAAGACTCATTATTTTATCCAAACTTGAATTTTATCTATTGTACTCTTGACATCATTTAATAGTAATAGTACCATACTTTATGATAAAAAGTTTCTTAATTACCATAAGTTTGTCAATTTTATTGTTATCATCCCAGCAAATCGTTCTTGTTGTTGCGGATGATATGAACAGTTCAAAAGCGAAACTAGAATGCTACGAAGATCAACAAAAAGTTTTTAACACAATGGTGGTTAACCTTGGAAAGAATGGCTTAGGATGGGGTGTTGAGAGTGAAAAACTTACTAAGGATTTCAATGATCCTTTAAAATATGAAGGTGATAAAAAAGCACCTGCCGGTATTTTCAATCTTACAAATATATTTGGATACTCACAAAAAAGTGATTACAATATCCCTTATCTTTATACAGCAAAAAACCTAATATGTGTCGATGATACACACTCGAATTTTTACAATCAGATTATTATGGCTCATGGGGATGAAAAAAGTTTTGAGTATATGAAGCGCAATGATGAGCAATACAAGCTGGGAATTGTAATACAATACAATAAAAAAGCACTCAAAGGCAGAGGTTCTTGCATATTTATGCATATTCAACGAGCTGAAAATGCACCAACCGTAGGATGTACCTCCATGAGTGAAGAAGATATCCAAAAAATTGTTCATTGGCTCGATAAAAGCAAAAATCCTCTTTTA
>JANTGW010000144.1 GCA_024762705.1 Sulfurimonas sp. | reverse complement strand
GTTGATCATATGTGTTTATATACATGAGTTTTCCCACAAGCGATGTAAGTAGTTCATACTCATACATCAGTCCTGCTATTGCACTTTCACACACTCCGTCTATGGTTATAACATCACATGGAATGTCGTTTAAATTTTGGATGGCTTCTATGGTCGCATCTGCCTGACTTTTTATGAGCGATGAAAATTCCAGTCCATTAAGATAGTCTAACTCTTCTAAACCTTGAAGTGTAATAGCGGGGATTTTCAGGTCAATATCAAAATTTTCTACTTTTATGACAGTCACAGTCTTATCACGTCTGCCTTCTATGATGAGTTGTAAAAAAGAGTGTTGGTCTATAGGACCTATTATGCCAATTGGGGTAAGTCCTTGTCTTGTGTTATTAATATCTATTTTACCCAGGCTCTCTCCCCAAAGTTGAATGTACCATTTGTTGAAGCCCTCTAAGCGTGAAGAGTAGGAAAATACTACATTAATGTTGAAACTATTTTTATACTCTACTAAAAATCTGGCCTTTTTTAATAGTCTTGTTCTTACTGGTGCATTCTTAACCGAGCCAAAAAAGTCATTGTACGTCTCTTTAGCACCTTTTAACAGTTCATCTATATCTATACCGACTATAGCAAGCGGCAGCAATCCAACAGCAGAAAAAACAGAAAATCGTCCGCCTACATTTTTTGGTATTTCAAAAGTTGTCATATTATTGGCTTGTGCATAAGTATTAAGTTTAGAATCATTCTCTGTGATGATCACGGTATTTTCTTTGTTACATGTAACTAAAGAATTAACGTATTTAAATATGGAGATCGTTTCAACTGTAGTACCGGACTTTGAGATAATAATAAACAGAGTATCATCTATGTCGATCTGTTCAATTTTTGAATTTATATCTATCGGGTCAGTAGTCTCCAGGAAAAAAAGTCTTTTACTTAAATCCTTGGAGTGTTTTAAAAACTTGTATATTGCATAAGTTCCAAGTGTACTGCCCCCTATCCCTATGACCACTATATTTGATTGTTTCACTGTTTTGGCGTACTCTTTGAACTTTGTAGTATCTTGAAAAGGAAGTGTATAGTAGCCGATATGCTCTTTTTCTTTTACTATTTCATTAAATATATCTTCATCTGAAATAGTAGGGTTAAAATTGTGACTGTATTTCATTAGTTATCCTTCAATTTTTTTAATATATTTCAATGTATTATTTATTATCACTATTAAAACTTTAGTATATTGTAAAACTTCTTCAAACACTTCTGAGAGTTCATCTTCTATATACTCATGGGCTATGGTATTTCTAATATCTTTCATAATTCGAAGCTCATCGATATCTTCAAATAATCTTCTTTTGTGAGCATTATTGACAACATCTACCAGTGTGCCTTGGTTTTCAAATTCATACTCATCTAATGTTCTAAATATTTTTCGAATTAAAAAATCTATACCTCTACTATATCTGCTGCAAAGAGTTTCAAATTTACCAAACTCATCTACCCCATATACTTGTTTGATACCAATTGTATTACATTCATTATACGATATTTCTATCCAAGAAAGTTGTTTTTCAAGTAAAATATAATCATGTAGGAGTTTTTCTTTCATCATAACAAAACAGCCTTTTTGAAGATATGTTTGACAAACGGAGTATTTAGTTCACCCTTATCCAACACAATATCCAATTTTTGTTCTCCAAACTTTTTGAAAAATTCGATCCTTAAACTCCGTAAATCTTTTTTTGTAAGTTTTTCAGAAATTATTAAAAGATCTATATCTCCACCATACTTATTATCATCTATTCTACTGCCAAATAAATATAGTTTAGCATCACTTGAGAGTTCATGAAGTTTGAATTTCAAAGTATCTATTTCTTCTTGAAGTAATCGCATCAATTATTCCACTTTTATATTTTTAGTTTATAAACCTTTGCACTTGGGTCCAGTACAACAGGTTCAAAAAGATTTTTATCGTAATTTTCAAGTACCATAAGCTGAATATACAAAGAGTTATATGTTTTCTCATCCACAATCAAAAATGTATTGTAGTTTTGCATAAATATCACGCTGATATCAGATGAGAAGTTGACCAGCTGTACATCTTTGTGCAATTTCATGCTCTTGTCATAATAGGTCTTTACAAATCTTCTTATCGGCATTGTTTTATTGCCTATTTTAAGTGAAAGATTACGCTTGTTTAGAAAAATATTTTGAGCAAGTTGAACATTTTCTCCTAAGTCTTTAAAATTTCGGCTGACAAAGAAAAACGGCTGCTTTCCTTTCGCTCCGTTCATCAGGTTGATGTTCGAAAAAAGTGTGACTGTCGGGTAGATGTTTATCATTCTAAAAGGAAGAAAAAAGTAAACATCTCTTGTTTTCTGAGGCAGTTTCATCTCATTTTTGAGCGATGCCAAGAAGTCATTTGTATCGTTATAGCCGTACTCTTTCGTCATCTGCTCAATATTTGAAAAAACAGTGAGATTTTTATCTTCTATCTCTTGTTTGTGTGTTTTAATATACTCAAAAGTTTTCTCTGTATATTCGACATCCAGTCTTGCCATTTTTGCGGCTTCTTCTTGAGTATGTGTCAGCATAAAACTTACCGGAAAATTCACACTTCCACTGTGTTTTCCACCATCTACTAAAGTCTTTACATCTGCATAATAACGAATAGGATACCCATAATCCCACCAGGAAATCACATAGTCTTCCCGGTCTGCTTTTTTGCCCAGCTCATCCAAAACTTTTACTTCATTCGCATTAAAAACCGTTGGCACTTTATAAGCTTCTATATGTTTATAGTTTGGCAGGAGTACTAACAGTGTTAAAGCTATCATACTGAGGTATTTCATTTTTGTTGTCGGCAGCTGTGAAGATACTTCTGTAATCAAAAATGCAACGCCAAAGGCAAGTACTGGCACGGCATAAATAGTAAAACGAAGACCGCCCACACTTGCTAAGAAACCAAGTCCTAAAAGAGGCAACGCAAAAAGCATAATTTTATGCTTGTAACTCAGGTAAATATATCCAATTATAGAAAGAACAAAAGTAACAACATGCCCACTGATACGATTTGCAAAAGTTTCAAAAGGAATTTGACCTGCTTCACGAACTGTCTGCATAACAGTAAAGAAATGAAGTTTTAAGCCCTCTTCACCGGCACTGACAGCATCTTTAAAGACATAAAGTTTTAATCTCAAAAGAATTGGCTCAAGGCCTCCCGTAATAAAGAAACCGAGAACTGAGAGTCCTAAAATGTAATACAAATATTTATCATACTTCTCTTGTTTAAAGACATAAAAAGCCGCTATGACCAAACCAAAACGAATAAACCCATCCATATTCATCATAGCTAACATCATAATGGCTAAAAGTTTGTAGTTGTAGCTGTTTTTTCTGTCAAATATCAAAGCATATGCCAGGATAAGTCCAAAAAATGAAAACTCCAAGGCATAACTTTGCGGATACCACCATCTGTACACCAA
>JANTGW010000143.1 GCA_024762705.1 Sulfurimonas sp. | reverse complement strand
CTTCTTAAAAAGTTCACATGTAACACTGTTGTAACATTTATGTGATATAATGCTTTTTTAAAGGATGGACTGTGAATAAAATTACTCCAACAAATAAAGAATTAACACTTGCCAAAGACGAATTTATCGTCTCTAAGACCGATATGAAAGGAAAAATTCTTTATGGAAATAAAATATTTATAAAAATTTCTGGTTATGAAGAAAAAGAACTCCTAAATCAACCGCACTCAATCTTAAGACACCCCGATATGCCAAAAGTTGTCTTTAAACTTCTTTGGGACAGGCTTCATGCCAAAAAAGAGATTTTTGCTTATGTGAAAAATCTTTCTAAAGACGGTTCTTACTACTGGGTTCTTGCAAATGTCACTGTGACACTTGACAAAAATGCAAATGTTGTTGATTATCACTCGGTGCGTAGAAAACCGTCTGCAAAAGCGATGGAAGTGATTCCGGGATTATATGCGCAATTATTACAAGAAGAAAAAAGAGCAGGGATGGATGCATCTCAAAAAATGCTGGAAAACATACTACAAGAAAAAGGGATGACTTATGACGATTTTATCTTCAATTTACAGCACTAAACAAACACTTGGGCTTTACGTACTCTTAACGGCCGTATTAGTCTATACGTTAGTAAATGGACAATATGTACTCTCTGCTGTATTGGCAGCGGGACTTGTAGGTACATTACTGCTTTCTCTTTTTTCAGATGATGTTTGTGATAAGATATTCCAAGATGAATTGATTCGACAAGTCAGAGACGTGCTCATTAAAGCGGGGAAAGGTGAGCTTTCACACAGAATAACCAATATCCCAGAAACACATACTATGCAGAGTGTAGCATGGGGAATTAATGATTTACTTGACCAGACAGAGCAGTATATTCGTGATGTTGTAGCATCGGTTGATAATGCAAATGCGGGACATCATAACAGAGTAATTTATGAAGACGGATATAAAGGAGACTTTTTAAATTCTGTCCCTTCGCTTAACCATGCTATTGCATCCATAGCGGTCTCTTTTAGAACAGCACAAAAAACAACCCTAAGTGAACTTTTTGATGTAAACAGTAATGGCGGTGTGTCTCGTGGACTTAATATTATTCAAGACGATATATCTGATAACCTTAGTATATTGAAAAGGATAGCCCAAAGTACTCAGGAGACGGCTGCTGAAGCTTCAGAGTCAGAAACAGTGGTTGATAACATTACAAATAGACTTGAAGAACTCATTACTCTTATTACAAATTCGGATGAAGCTATTCGCGCTTTAAATGAGCAGACCAATGAGATAAATATTGTTGTTGATCTGATCAAGGACATTGCAGACCAAACAAATCTGCTTGCACTCAATGCGGCTATTGAAGCTGCCCGTGCTGGAGAACATGGACGTGGTTTTGCAGTTGTAGCTGATGAGGTAAGAAAATTGGCTGAGCGAACACAAAAAGCGACACAGGAAATTTCCATTACTACCAACACGCTTAAGCAAGAGGCCGATGACATTCAAAACAATTCTAAGCAGATTACCGATATTGCTACAAGTTCACAAGAAGATGTTGCAAATTTCAATAATACTTTAAACAGTTTCGCACACAAAGCAAACACATCGGCGCATGAGGCTGAATTCATGTATGATTCTCTTTACACTAGTTTGGCAAAAGTAGACCATATTATACTCAAGCATAAAGCATATAAAACACTTTTAAATGAAAATGAAGAAGCGGCAAAGAAATTTGAAGATCATAATCACTGCAGATTGGGACAATGGTATAACACGGATGCAAAAGAGAAATTTGAACATACTAAAGCATATAAAGATTTAAGTGGAGTGCATAAATTAGTGCACGATAAGATTTTTGAAGCTCTTACATGTGTGCCTCAACAAAATTGTATCACATTGGAAAAACAAGATGATGTTGTCAGAAGTTTTAAAGAAATGGAAGAAGCAAGTTTTAAAATGTTCGATCTCTTTAAGACAATGGTAAGAGAAGGTAACCCGGAGGTTACACTTTAAAAGCAATGAGTGCTGCCGTAACGGCAACATTCAATGACTCTACTCCTCTGTTCATAGGAATAGATACAGAGTCACTACAAAGTTTTACAACTTGAGGACTTACTCCTTCACTTTCATTTCCCAGTACATATATAGTTTTATCATCTTCTTTAATATCATACAGCGTCGTTTTAGCATGAGAAGAGAGTGTGTATATTTTTTCACCTTGATGTTGTGTGAGTACTGCTTCAAGCGTATCGCAAAAGTATATAGGCAGTTTAAAGAGCGTACCTGCACTTGCTTTGACAACCAGGGGAGAGATCTTTGCTGAATTTTTCTTTGGCAATATGATTCCATCGATGTTTCCTGCTGCACATGAACGTATGATCATTCCAAGATTTTGCGGGTTTTGTATGCCGTCAAGCGCGATCAGTCTGTATTTATTAAGTTTTTGTAGTTCATTTACATGTAAATAGCTCTTTGAAATGATGTCAATGGCCACACCCTGATCCTGTTTTACATTTTTGGAGATGCGTGAGAGAGCTGATTTGTTATGTTTGACTATTTCTATACCACGCTCTTTTGCCAGTAAAATAATTTTTTTGATTGCTCCGTCGGGCTTGTTTGAGTCGGCAAGATGAAGTTTGTGAATTTCTATTGTGGTGTCTTGCAAAACTTCTACTACGACATTTCTGCCATACAAGGTGATGATTTTTTCAAAAAATGCTTTTTTATCTTTGTACTCTTGTGAGTCTTTCATATTTATGCCTCTTATTCTACAATATTGTATATTATTTCTTTTTTTAGTTTTTGTTCTTGTATTTCATGAACTTGCAAATTTTCTATATCTAGTTTCATAAACTCATCCAAAGTATTTATACCGGCTTTTGCGATTTCACGTAAAACTATGCCGCGATATGCTTTGGCCCAGTGAGAAACAGTTTTACCGTTTTTCAAAAACTTTAGAGTTGTATAGGGCTGTGAGAGTTTGTAAAATTTATTATAGTAGCCTGCTCGAAGATCAAGCACATCGTGCCCGCCAAGGTACAAGTCAAGCTGGTAGGAAAAACGTTCTTTATAAAACTTGTCGGGCGCTATATCTCCAATATTGTTACCCTGTTTGACTTTATAGTTGGCTATTGTATCGCCGCCGAGTACAGGACCGTATAAGTTAGAAAATATCAGGGTATTGCTTTTTAAAAAATTTTGTGCATCCGGAGTAAGTGAAGAGTATTTTAAATAATCATAGGCGACACCTTGGTAACGTTGTATAGCAGGCATTAAAGGAGAATTATAAATATCATTGACGTAAGGCTCACATTCACTGAATTTTTTAAAACCAAATAATTGTTTTATTTTTTCTTCATCACCACTGAGGACAATATTGTTATATGTATCTAAAATTTCTTTCCTGGCATCAGGTGCACCGAAAAGATTTTTAGGCTTTTCATCGCCGCCACTGTTCTTTCCTTCTGATGGGGAAAATAGTACTTTTA
>JANTGW010000142.1 GCA_024762705.1 Sulfurimonas sp. | reverse complement strand
TATTATCTTACAATTTCACCTGGATAGGCAACGATTCCGTTTGTCAGGTTGCCTACATTTGTATAGCCGTTGTCTGTAAGTATTCTTGCAACGTGTGCAGAACGGCTTCCTACATGGCAGTAAAGTATCACATTGTCATTCTTACCGATTTTAGCTTCTTCCCACGTTTGGAAAAATGAACTCGTCGGTACGAGTTTGTCTGCACCTTTAATGTGTCCCATCTGCCATTCCATATGTTCACGTACATCAACAAGGTTGAATGTGACCATTCCTAAATCACGTGCTTCAAGAAGAGAAATCAGCTCATCACCGTCTAATTCATCTTTTTGTACAAGCAGTTCGCACTCTTCTTTTGTTAAACCGCGTGAGTGTGTATGTGTTGCTTCTTCCATACCCAGTTCAATGCGCTTTTTTTCAGCAAACTCAGGTGTGCAGAAAATTCCACAGTGACATGCACCATCCTCCGGTATTTCCTTTTCGATTGCAGGTTTACAAGGGCAAATACGATCATCAACTGATTTTGGTTTATCACCGGTAGTATCAACCATAAAACAAGGGCAAAATCTTTTTCCGTACATCATTTTGTTACGGGCAAGACCCATTTGTACACCTTCGTTTACGGCTTCTTCAGGATTGTATACCCAACCAAATTGTGCATTAACTTTGTCTGTAAAAGCAACTGTTTTTTCCATTTCTGCAATAAACTCAGGTGAGTTCATGTCAATTTTAATTATGCTCATATCTATTTCCTATTTGTTTTTAAATTTGTTGCGTGCTTTACCTTCAATGATAAAACGGAGTGCATTAAGTTTTATAAAACCTTCTGCATCTTTTTGGTTGTAAACTTCATCTTCTTCAAAAGTTGAGTATTCCGGGTTAAAAAGTGATACATCAGAACTTCTACCTACAACTGTTACGTTTCCTTTGTAAAGTTTCAGTCTTACTGTTCCTTCTACCCACTTTTGCGTTTGATCGATTGCTGATTGAAGCATTTCTCTTTCAGGTGCAAACCAGAAACCATTGTAGATTAGTTTTGCATAACGAGGCATCATTTCATCTTTAAGATGTGCCGCTTCACGGTCAAGCGTGATTGATTCAATCGCACGGTGAGCTTTTAACATGATAGTCCCACCAGGAGTCTCATAACATCCGCGTGCTTTCATCCCTACAAATCGGTTCTCAACGATGTCTACACGTCCTATCCCATGCTTGTTTCCATATTCGTTTAATGTTTTTAGCATAGTGGCAGGTGAAAGTTTTTCTCCGTTAAGGGCAATCGGGTCACCGTTTTTGTATTCTATTTCTATATATTCTGGGGTATCTGGTGCTTTCTCAGGTGAAGTCGTCCATAACCACATAGACTCTTCAGGTTCTGCTGCAGGGTCTTCTAGGATTCCACCTTCATATGAGATATGAAGCAGATTTGCATCCATGGAATATGGAGACTTTTTCCCTTTTTTCTCAATCTGGATACCGTGTTCGGCAGCATAAGCCAAAAGTTTTTCACGAGAGTTCAAGTCCCATTCACGCCAAGGCGCGATGATAGTTAATGTAGAATCTTGTCCTAAATAACCCATCTCAAAACGAACCTGGTCATTTCCTTTACCGGTAGCACCGTGTGCAACACCGTCGGCACCCGTGATTTTTGCAATTTCTGCTTGACGTTTTGCAATAAGAGGTCGTGCAATAGATGTACCAAGGAGGTATTCTCCTTCATAGATTGCATTTGCACGAAACATTGGAAAAACAAAATCTTTTACAAACTCTTCACGCAAATCGTCAATAAAAATATTTTCAGGTTTAATACCAAGTTCAAGTGCTTTAACGCGAGCAGGTTCAAGCTCTTCACCTTGTCCTAGATCTGCCGTAAAAGTAACAACTTCACATTTGTATTCATCTTGCAGCCATTTTAATATAACGCTGGTGTCTAATCCGCCAGAATATGCCAGTACAACTTTTTTAACACTTTTTTTCATGTAAAAAACCTTTAATAATAAAATAATTAACGCGATTATATCGAAAAATAGGTGAGAAGTTTCTTATAAGTTGTATAAGGCACTCTATCAATAAAGATTAGTAAAGAAACAGTTTACATGTAAAGATAAATAGAAGGAATATGTGGAGCATATACAATGTGAACTAAAGAGAGTAGTATTTACCCTCTTGAGTCAAATAGTATACCAGTTACTTCTTGCATTTTTGGAAGAAAGTCCTGAGCTTGTTCAGCTGGAAATCTTCGAATCATTTTTTCTGTTTTTACATCTATTGCCGCAACATAAAAAATATCATTTCCGTCTACTCCAAACTTTATGTTTGTGTTAAGTGGAGCGAGTGCATCATTAAGTTGATTTACTAAATCTTCAACATTTTCTTTTGAATCTATTTTCTTTGCATCATTTACAGCAGAATTTTGCATCTCTTTTACAACATCAGCCTGTTTTGTTCTTGTTTGCGAACTTTGCTGTACTTGCTGAGATTGTTCTTGTGTTCTTCCTTGAACTTCTGCTGAACCTACCTGTGATTGTTGCTGTCTTGCAACATTTGCAATGCCATCCATGACATACTCCTCTGTTTGAAGGTATAATAATTAGTGACAAAATCGACCATAAGTTTAATTACTTTAGGAAATATTTGAATTTTTTTTGTTTATCCTAAAAATTTTATGATAATCTTGCGTTTATGAAAGAATATATTACACTTTTAAAAGAAGAAAAAGTACTTAGACAACTCTCTGTAATACAGTTGATATCTTATTTTGGTGCATGGTTTTCCAATGTTGCAATCTATACTTTACTTATTCAGCTCAATGTTGCTGCTTCGGTGGTTGCTTTTGTTGCCATGCTGCATTTTTTAGCAGGTGTAGTTCAGGCACCGTTTTCGGGTCCTGTCATTGATAGGATGAGTCCAAAAAAGCTAATGTTGACCCTTATAATGGTTGAAATTGTTGCTACGATGTCTTTAATATTCATTACGCAAGTTGCAGACTTATGGCTTTTGTATGTACTTATATTTTTTAAAATGGCGGCGGCTTCGTTTTACTTTACAACGGAGATGTCACTTTTGCCAAAAATTCTGCATGGAGACAAACTACAGCGCTCTAATGAACTGCACTCTATTATCTGGTCACTTTCATATACTTTGGGAATGGCTATAAGTGGTTTTTTCGTCTATTTGTTTGGTATTAAAACTGCATTTTTGCTTGATGCTCTGATGTTTGTCATCGCTTTTGGATTACTTTATTCTACACAAATAAAAGTTGAAGTTTTAAAGATTGAAGAGAACATTGTTGCAATGATGAAAGAGACCTTTGTGTATCTTAAAAGATCACCTAAAGCATTACATCTGATGCTTATACACTCTTTTGTCGGTTTGACAGCCTTTGATGCTTTGGTAGCATTGATGGTAGATGAGTATTACGCTTCAATTATTGCAACTTCACTTGCTCTTGGACTACTGCATTCAGCACGTGCAATCGGTCTTGTAATTGGTCCTATATATATT
>JANTGW010000141.1 GCA_024762705.1 Sulfurimonas sp. | reverse complement strand
AAAAAGAGATTTTTGATGGAGTAGACGCAGCTAAAAACATACCAATGAGTATCTACCATCGTGACAAGTTTTTTGAAGCTCGTATTGTCTCGACTCCAGGAACGCTGCTACAAGAAGATTATCTTACACCACATAAAGAGCCTTTAGAAAATCCAGTGCCTATTAAATTTATTAAAGTAGCGGGAGGAACAGGTTTTGAGTTTAGTTTTGATCTGTATGATGGGCTTATCAGTGCGCAACAAAAGCTGGAGCTTTTTTTCCAATTGCTACAGTACAGTGGAATGGGGGCCAAGACCAATGTTGGTTATGGGCAGTTTGAGACAAAAGAGTTGCTCAAGTTCCATGAGGAACAAAAACTGAAAAATGATGAAATTGAAAAGCGACGTACAGAAGAAGTAGCGGCAAAAAAAGAACAGGCATTAAATGAGCAAGTTGAAGCGAGCATGGCTTTAGCAGAGACGTTGGGACAAAAAGTAGCCATTAAAATAAGTAAAATGTCTGATAACAGGCTAATTTATGAGTTTTTGGCTTCTTTAGAAATTGCACAAGAAGATTGTGCAGAAATACTTGAAGTAATCGCTAAAAAGATTGGTAAGAAGCCAGCACCTAAAAACAAAGCATCTGTTAAATGGGCTATTAAGATCTACGAGCTACTAGGTGCCTAAGTGTTTCAAAAGTCCCTTGCCGAGGTCTTTACACTAAAATCGCTCAAAAATGCTTTTGGAAGCATATCATCTAAAGCAGCGGGTCTTGATGGAGTCTCGCTATCATTTTATAAAGATGATCTCGACGCTAACCTTCAAACACTACTTAATGACTTGTTAAAAGGACGTTATAGACCAGAGCCTTTCAAACAAATTGCACTACCTAAAGATGACGGCAGTCTTCGACCAATCGGCATTGGTGCACTCAGTGACAAGATTATTCAAAAAACATTAGCAGAAGCACTTAGAATCTATTTCGAACCGCTTTTTTCTGACAGAAGCTACGGCTTTAGGACACGAAAAAGTACACTAGATGCTGTCAATAGAGTGAATGATGCCCTTTTAAAAGGCAATGTTTATGTATTGCGGACGGACATTGATAATTTTTTTGAACGTGTGGAACATCGTCGTCTTCTGGGTATGTTAAGTGGACAGATAAGTGATACAGCGCTATTAAATTTACTCTCACTGATGTTGACTAATGGTAGTTTTGAGCGATATCGTTATATAGAAAATCGAGAAGAGATTCACCAAGGAGACCCTCTGTCTCCCCTACTTTCTAATATCTATCTCAATGAGATGGACTGGTACCTTGAAGAGCAAGGGGTTACCTTTGTGCGCTATGTAGATGACCTAGTAATAATGGCACACTCCTTTAAAGAGATGCAGCAGCATGAGCAGTTACTTTATGGTTTTCTGGGGAGTCTTGATCTTTCTGTTAACGTTGACAAGACAAAGCAATGTCATGCAATTAAAGAGGGATTTGACTACCTTGGACTTTTTTTCAAAGGATTTGAACGCTCTATCAGCAAGTCAAAATTTGATGATACTGTGTTTAAACTTCACGAGACCATTAAAAGAGCTAAGAGTTTTGAAGAGATGATTAATATATTAAATCAATACCTACAGGGTCTAAACAATTATTATCTTAAGATTATTTCCGAGACTCACCCTCAGATGAAACTATTGCAAGATGCCATCTTAATGGCGCTTTCAGCAAGAGTATCACGCGAGAAAAAGAGAGGCATAGTTACAACTAAAGGTGCCTTTAATAGACACCTTGAGATGGTAGTTTTTCCTTTTGGGTTTTCCAAAATAGAGAAAAAAGATTTTATAACCCGTATTATTGCGCGGGGTTTCGAGTCGGTTTTGGCAGATAAAAGTTACAAAAAGGCAAAAAACACTGCTTCCAAAACTAAACAAAAATATGCCAAAAAATTTGCAACTGCTTCAACAATTTACATTAACGAACCAGGGACAGCATTGGGAATCTCCAAAAACACGATTGTATTAAAGCAGAAAGGGCGTCTTGTCTATAAAATTCCTAAGACCCAGTGCGAAAGGATTATTATTGCAAACAAGGGCATATCACTAAGTTCTAATGTAGTCGAGCAGTGTGCTAAACTCCATATTGCTATCGATTTTATAGCAACATCTAATACTATTTCGACGCCGTATGCATCACTTTTTAGCGCTAATCATGCCTACGCTAATATGACTTTATTGCAAGAAGCTATATTAAATACACCACATGCTTTGAAGTTGGCTAAAGCTTTTATCAAAGGAAAATCAAAAAATCAGCTTAACTATTTGAAACTTCTCGAACGTCACCATAAAGGGCTTGAGCTGGAGATAGAAAAGATGGAACATAAGATTAAACAGGTACAAACTAATGCTCAAAATGTCAATGAGTTGATGGGCTTTGAAGGTCAAATTGCAATGCTTTACTGGCAGGCACTTGCTAAAATTGTAGATTCTAAAGTAGATTTTACTCATCGTCACACACATGGAGCAGATGATCTTGTTAATTCGGTACTAAATTACGGGTATGCGATACTTTATGGTCGTGTGCATTATCATGCTGTCAAAGCAGGGTTATCTATAAACATCTCTTATCTTCATGCGCTAGATGGTAATAAACCTACATTAATATATGACATGATTGAAGAGTTTCGTGCTTTCGTTGTAGACCGTACTATCTTCTCAATGATTAACAATAGAGAACCACTTAAACTCGATGATAAAAACAAGCTGGATCTGAAAAGTAGACAGCTCATCGCAAAAAATGTACTTGAAAAGTTAGGGTCATATACTCGACACAAAAAAGCTTCTAAAAAAATTGACACTATTATTTCTGAACAGGCGTACCTTCTGGTACGTGATATTCAAGGGCTAAGTACATACAAACCATTTATAGGAAAATATTAATGATTCGTGTAGTTGTAGTTTATGATGTCATCGATAATAAACGGAGACGTAAGTTAAGTGATCTGCTTGAAGGTTACGGAAAACGGGTAAATCGTTCGGTGTTTGAATGTTTGATATCCTCACAGAGTAAGTTTAATAGACTTCTCTTAGAAATAGAGAAAGAGACGCATAAAAAAGAGGACTCAGTTCGTATCTATCATCTTTGTATCAATTGTATTGAAAAGTCTAAAGAGGTTTGTGATAAGCCGCAGCCTTTTGAACAAGATGGTATTTTCTTTTTTTAAATGTCATCATAATAAAATTAATTTCACACTGTTCTGCTGCCGTACCACTTTACGAACTTTTTGTCTTAGGAAGAATTCAGCAAAACATATCCCAACATTCAATAAATACGCATATTTTTACAATATATAGATATTTTCACGTAGTAGTAAAAAATTTGTAAACATCCCTCTAGCATGATTTTTTAAAAACAGTTTACGAACTTATTAATTATAGTTATTTTCAAAAGGCATAATTTATGAGCTCAAATGCAATACTAATTTGATAAAAGTTCGTAAAGTGGTCATGCGATAAAAAAACTGAAAAGGGTTTGCGAACTTTTTTAAAATTGAAAAGCCCTTAAATGAGGA
>JANTGW010000140.1 GCA_024762705.1 Sulfurimonas sp. | reverse complement strand
ATAGGTGACTTTTTGATATAATCTTTTATAAGCTGGGAAATAGTCGAAGCAACACCTTCACTTGTCTTTAGTACAAGGTTACCAACAAAACCATCACATGTAATGACATCGCAGCTTCCATTAAAGATATCGCCGCCTTCTACATTTCCCTTAAAGCCTTTGTAGCCTTGAAGTATTTTAAACGCTGCTTTTGTAAGTTCGTTTCCTTTGGAGTCTTCTTCACCATTTGCCAACAAACCGATGCTAGGCTCTTTAATACCCAATACATCTTCGGCATAGCAACCACCCATAACTGCGAACTCTGCTAAATGTTCAGGTTTGGAGTCAACATTTGCTCCAACATCCAAAAGAACAGAACGACGATTTGTTTTTGTAGGCATGAGTGTAACCAGTGCAGGACGAGACACACCTTTAAGACGGCCCAGTCGTAACGTAGCCAAGGTCATAGTTGCTCCACTGTGCCCTGCTGATACTACACCATCCGCTACACCGTCTCTAACAAGATCCACGGCTTTATAGATGCTGCTTTCTTTACGTTTTACTGCATCTGTTGCAGCATCACTCATTGAAATAACATCATCACTTTCGATAATTAAAATCTTATCTTTATAACGTTTTGGTAACAAAGATAAAATTTCTGATTTGTTTCCTACCAGAATAGGTGTGAATTTTTTCTTTTTAAGTGCTTTAATGCATCCGTTTACAATTGGCTCAGGACCAAAGTCCCCGCCCATTGCGTCAATAGCAATTTTTACCATTGACTACTTATACTCACCAGTAGTAGGATTAATGTGGTGTGGTAATCTGTAAGTTCCGTCTTTATCTTTAACTGGACGAGCTAAAGAAATTTTGTAATGAGTTCTTCTTTTCGCTGAACGTGAATGAGATACTCTTCTCTTAGGTACTGCCATAGTAATTTTCCTTAATTAATTTTTTTCGCTTTCGCTGCAATTTTCACATGAGTGGTAATCGCTTTTGATAAGTTCAATTTCGGAGTTTAAAAGCTCTTCAATATCTACATTACCGTCTAAAGACTCAACAACATCTAGCTCGATACTGCCATCATCTTCAAATATCCCGTCGTTAATGAAAAATTCGACATCTTCATTTACTTCAAGATTAAAATCCTCTGCACACAGGTCACAAGATTTTTGGAGTGTTCCACTGATTTTTGCTTTGAGCAAAATCAATTTTGCACTATGATACTCCAAATAACCTTTAAAAGCTATTTCGTTTAAAACAACCTCAAAGTCTAAAGGGGTTTTTGTTACTTTTCTTAGCATAGTCCTCATCGGATATACTTAAGAAATCTCTCTCTGTGCAAAAAAGAATGCAATCTCATTTGCTGCGTTTTCAACCGAGTCACTTCCGTGAACTGCGTTAGCATCAATATTTTCAGCGAAATCTGCACGGATAGTACCTGCTTCAGCCTCTTTAGGGTTTGTAGCACCCATTAAATCACGGTTCTTCTGCATAGCATTTTCACCTTCTAAAACTGAAACAACAACTGGTCCACTGATCATAAAATCAACTAAGTCGTTGAAAAAAGGTCTCTCGGCATGAATAGCATAAAATGCTTCTGCATCACCACGAGAAAGTTGTAGTTTTTTTGTTGCTGCAATTCTAAGACCATTGCTTTCAAAACGATCTAAAATCTTGCCTATAACACCTTTTGCAACTGCATCTGGTTTGATTATTGATAGTGTACGTTCCATCAAATCTCCTCTGAAAATATAAAATTAGAATGGAATTATACCTAAAAAAAATTGTTTTTAGTTTAAAAAATGAATTTTGTGGATTTATTGAGAATGAAAGGGGGTGTTATTAGAGCACGAAAGTGCTCTAATTGACTACTCTACTACTGGTTCGTGGTTTAAACGCATTTCTTCAGTAATATCATCACGGTGTGCTGGGCTTTCTTTTACTTCATCCCATACAATACACCCTTCAGTTGGACATGCAGTAGCACATGCTGGCTCATCATGGTGACCAACACATTCTACACATTTATCAGGATATACATAATAGATATCCTCACCTGTTGGATTATCATCCTCATCTACGATTGCTTCTACTGGACACTCATCTATACAAGCTCCACAGTTAATACATGTATCTGTTATTAATACTGACATCTTATTCTCCTTATTTTTATTGAAAAGCAACTATACACTTTAGACTTTTAAATATAGCTAAAAGCTGTAAGCTAATTTAAAAATTGTATCTTATAGTTACACCTAATAGCATCATTTTTAGATGCTTAAATATTTTTTTATTTCATCAACTTTATCTGTTTTTTCCCAGCTGAAACCTGCTTCTTCACGGCCAAAATGCCCATAAGCTGCAGTTTTTCGATAAATTGGTTTTAATAAATCCAAAGATTTGATTATACCTGCCGGCGAAAGATCAAAAATATCTTTCACACACGCTTCAATTTTGTCTTCATCTACTTTTCCGGTATTATGCGTGTCTACCATAATCGAAACCGGCTGAACAACACCAATCGCATAAGCAACCTGGATTGTTACTTTGTCACATGCACCTGCTGCAACCAGATTTTTAGCAACCCATCGAGCAGCATATGCTGCTGAACGGTCAACCTTGGTCGGATCTTTTCCGGAGAATGCTCCACCACCATGCGGGCAGCTTCCACCGTATGTATCTACGATAATCTTACGGCCTGTAAGACCAGCATCTCCCTGAGGACCACCGATTACAAATTTTCCTGTCGGGTTAATGTGAAAAACAGTGTTCTCATCCATCATCTCTGCAGGAATTACTTTTCGTATCACTTCTTCGATTACATCTTTGTGAATCTGCTCTTGAGAAACCTCAGGAGCATGCTGTGTAGAGATAACGACAGTTTCGACAGAAACAGGTTTGTCTCCTACATATTTCACACTGATTTGTGCTTTTCCGTCAGGACGCAGATAAGGCACTATACCTTCTTTTCTAACTTCTGCCAAACGTTCTGTCAAACGGTGCGACAAATGGATAGGCAAAGGCATTAGTACATCTGTCTCACGACAAGCGTATCCAAACATAAGACCTTGGTCTCCTGCTCCTGTTTCACCACCCGCCTGATCAACACCTTGGTTGATATCAGGTGACTGCTCACCTATTCCGTTTAGTACTGCAGCTGACCTATGATCAAAACCATATGTTGCATCCGTATATCCGATATCTCGAATTACTTCTCTTGCAATCTCTTGCATTGGGGCATAAGCCGTCGTCTTCAGTTCGCCTGCAATTACACAAAAACCATTTGATACCATCGTCTCACACGCTACGCGTGCATTAGCATCATGCTCAATAATATAATCCAGAATTGCATCACTGATCTGATCTGCCATCTTATCAGGGTGCCCTTCTGTTACAGACTCTGAAGTAAATATATACTCTTTCGTCATCGATTTTCCTTATTGAAGTATAGAGTCTCGCTCCATAAATCGTGCGAATTATATCATACTATTAGATTTTTATTGTCTTCTCTGTTGTGTTCACACTGAAAAGTTACATGTTCTATACCAAAAGTATCATGAAGTG
>JANTGW010000139.1 GCA_024762705.1 Sulfurimonas sp. | reverse complement strand
ATTTATACCTTACATTTTTTCTTTATCTATCATAATTTCACAGTTTTATGTGTATTTGTTTACATGTAAGTAACAGGAGAAAATTATGAGAAATTTAGCCAAATTCATCATTACAGCCATTTTAGTTGCAAGCCCATTAGCTGCCCAAGACGACATCAAAATCAATTTTGATAGAATGGATTCATATAACAGGTCTATTCCGGCAATTAATCTTGCCTACAAGTCAAATGCAGAATCAAAGGTTGCTGTTATTTTATCGTATGCAAACAGTATCTTTGATTTCAAACATGCTTTAATTGACCATTTCAAAATCACAGACACAAGATTGGCGTTAAATTACAAGTTTTAGGTTGACTTTGTATGCTTAGCATAAAGTTTTTCTAAGAGTTTCGTCTGTTTTTTAGCTTCTTGCAATCGCTGCTTATTTACTAAAAAAGCATCTATTGCAAGAACAAGGAAAAGAGAGATAAACACAAATACTACAGTTGCAAAAATCGCTATTACGATTCCAAGATTTATGAATATTTTAAAAGTAAGCAGAGCACCAAAAAGAATAATTGCCCATGATGCTCCAAGCAAAAAGCTTATTATCTTTTCATAGATATCTTTTTGCATGGCAAAGAAGTCTTAGTGCTCGTCAACAGCTATCGCACCACCAAGATACACATAAGTCAGCATCATAAAGATAAATGCCTGTAAAAATGCCATAAATGTAAGCAGTGCAAACGGAATAATCGGTAATACCCATGGAGCGAGCATTAAGATAACCATCAAGAACATATCATCCCCTTTAACATTTCCGAAAAGACGGAATGAAAGAGAAATTATACGAGAGATGTGAGAAACTATTTCTATAGGGAACATTAACCAGTACAACCACCAAACAGGCCCAAGGAAATGTTTAAGATACAACAGTAGTCCATGCTCTTTGATACCAACATAGTTATAATACACAAACACTGTCAATGCAAGAGCCAAAGGCATTTCCAACATTGCAGTCGGTGCTTCAAATCCAGGAAGAATACCTATAATATTTGCAATTCCTACAAACAAGCCGATAGTGGCTACCAATGCAAGATATTTACGTGCATGCAGTCTACCCATAACATCTGTTCCCATAGACCATACGCCTTGCACGTATGCTTCCATAAGGTTTTGTGTACCTTTAGGTACAAGTTGTAGGTTTGACATAGCTATTCTCACCAAAATTAAAGCTATACCAGCTGATAGCAACATGTGACTCATAAAAATAAACGTTTTATCTTCTGAGATAAGTCCGAAAAAAGTAAACAATTCACCCATAGGTGTGCTCCCTTGTCTTTAAATATTGTCGCAATTATACTCAACCTTGCATTAAAATATTCTAAGTCTTGTTATAATTACTGCAAGAAAACTACTAATAAAGGAGATTTTATGAATATGTTACATGTAATCGCATATACAACACTGAGTGCTTCTATACTTTTTGCGGGACCATCATCCCCAAAACAAAACCCCGAACTGCAAGAGGTCATTAGTACTGGGAAACAAAGTTCCAAATTACTCTTAAAGACCTTAGGCTCAAATTTAAAAAGAAACTTAAAAGCCGGTGGACCCATGCAGGCTCTTGAGTTTTGTACGCAAAAAGCATATACTCTTACGGAAGATGTCAACAAAAAACTTCCTAAAGGCGTAAGTGTCAAAAGAATCAGTACTAAATTTAGAAATCCGCTGAATAAACCGCAGGAGAGTGAACAAGAAGTTTTGGAAACTCTTGAAAAACTACAAGAGTTACATGTAAAGGTACCCAAGCATTTGATTCAAAAAGTAGATGAAAAAACATATAAATATTATAAACCGCTTCTTATCAATAAACAGGTTTGTCTACAATGCCATGGTGATATAAAAAATGCAAATTTAGAACGTGCCATAGATGAAAGATATCCGCAGGACAAGGCGAAGCATTATAAAATGGGTGATTTGAGAGGTGCTGTAGTCGTTACAGTAAAAAAATCTGTAAAGTAGGTCGAACCTACTTTACTTGGCAAACTCTGTTGCACGGCTTTCACGAATAACATTTACTTTAATTTCACCAGGGTATTGAACCCGTTCTTCTATTTCTTTGGCAATTTCTTTAGCCATTAATACCGACTCATCATCATTTACCAAAGTGGCATTCACAATAACTCTGACTTCACGTCCTGCATTAATCGCATATGCTTGTTTTACACCGCTCTGAGCAGATGCAATCTCTTCAATTTCAGTAACACGCTTTAAAAAACTCTCTAACACTTCCCGTCTTGCACCAGGACGTGCAGCTGAAAGCGCATCTGCAGCACATACTGCTCCACACTCTACTGAATTGATTTCCTGCTGTCCGTGATGTGCATATATAGCATTGATGACAACTTCATCTTCATTATATCTACGGCAGATTTCAGCACCCAGGTCAACATGATTACCATCATGATCATGTGTTAATGCCTTTCCTATGTCATGCAACAATCCTGCACGCTTAGCCAAGATAGGATCTCCACCCATTTCAGCAGCCATAATACCTGCCAAATGCGCCACCTCCAAAGTATGTGCCAAAGCATTCTGTCCGTAACTTGCACGATATCTCAGCCTGCCGATAAGCTTCATAAGTTCAGGGTGCATTACACCAATATTCATCTCGGCTATCAGTTCTTCACCCTCTTCAAGAATTTTAGATTCAAATTCATCAGAGACCTTATTAAATATCTCTTCTATCCTTGCAGGCTGTATTCTGCCGTCTTCTATGAGTAACTGCAGTGTTTTGGTTGCAATAGCACGGCGGTAAAGATTAAAACTGCTTACAAGAATTGCATTTGGTGTATCATCTATGATGATATCAACACCGAGCAGTGTTTCAAGTGCCTTAATATTACGCCCTTCTTTTCCAATAATACGACCCTTCAATTCATCACTATCGAGGTGAACAAGGTTAGTAAGTCTTTCAGAAGCGAATTCTCCGGCAAATCGACTTGTAGCCTGTGCCAAAATGAAGTTGGCTTTTCGTTCGCCTTCTTCCTTTGCTTCATTTTCATATTTACGCACTATATGGGCTATCTCACCACGTGCTTTTTCTTCAATTTTTTCAAGAAGGACATTTTTTGCCTCTTCTTGCGTCATTCCTGCACTATGTTCTATTGTATGTACAGCTTCGTCTATTTTTTCTTCATATTTTTTCTTCAGTGAAGCCAGTAATTTTTCATTTCTCTCTAAATTAACTTTTTGTGCTTTTATTTTGTTCAATTCATTTTGAATATGTTTTTCTTCATCCTGTTTTAAACGCTTGAAACTTTGTTCTTTTCGTACAAGCTCATCTTCTCTTTGAGCAAAATCGGCACGTGCACGCTCTTTAGCACTGTCAAATGCTTTTTGTGCATCAATTTCTATCTCTCGTGCTTTGAGTTTTGCACGCTCAAGAAGCGTTTGTGCTTCATTTTCAATTGCTTTTGCTTTGGCAACGGCCTGTTCAACATATATATCAAAGTTCGCACCGGTTATTTTTTTAGAGATGAAAAAACCTACCACTCCACTTACCGTGGCAATTGCACCACCAAGTA
>JANTGW010000138.1 GCA_024762705.1 Sulfurimonas sp. | reverse complement strand
ATCGAGTCACCACTGTTTTGTAAGACCTCTATGACCTCATCGATCTCATTTTTTGCCGTTTCATTTTTTTGCAGCTGTGCCTGAAATGTTTGCACATCTGGAAATTTTTCACACAATGTTGTAAAAAGTTCTACATTCGATTCAAGCACTTCACTGACATTGTTGAGATTTTCTTCTTTTTCCATCAGATCATTACTGATATTTTCAATAATATCAAAAATCTCACTCGCTTTTTCTTCACTCTCTTTTGTCACATCATCAAGCTGGTGTACCATTTTATTTTCATCTGTAGCCGGTAGAGGAAGTTCAGCAGCCTCTATACCTGCCACTATAGGGTCTTCTGCAGGAGTTTCATCTTCTTCATCTTGAGTGTCTGGATCCTCAGAGGCAGCTTCATCTTCTTCTGACACATCATCCATATCAATATCGCCACCCATCAAGGCATCAAGTTCTTCTTGCGTCATAAATAGTCTCCATAATTGAATAATTAATTAATTAACACTATAATAGCATAAAATATACAATACGAGAACAAATATGATAGTTGATTTACACAACCATACGCCACTTTGCAACCATGCCGAAGGTACTGTTGACGAATATATCACAGAGGCCATCAAGCGAGGCACAAAGGTATTTGGTTTTTCCGACCACGCGCCTATGGACTTTGATCCCAAATACAGAATGTCTTTTGAAGATATGAAAAAATATGAAGAAGAGATCAAAAATGCAAAGAAAAAATATGCTGACAAAATCACTGTTTTACTCGGTTATGAAGTAGATTACCTTGAAGGACATATGGACAAACGGGTACTCAATGCAGATGTTGACTACCTTATAGGCTCTGTACATTTCATTGACGAATGGGGATTTGACAATCCTGAGTTCATCGGACGATATGAAAATGAAGATATCAATGAAATATGGCAAAAATATTTTAATGCTATCGAAGAGATGGCAAAGTCAGGATTATTTGATATTGTAGGACATTTGGACCTTATTAAAGTGTTCAAATTTATGCCGACCAAAGATATCAAAGAGATCGCACAAGAAGCTTTACTGGCTATTAAAAATGCAGATATGGTTCTTGAAATCAATGCCGCAGGCTACAGAAAGCCTATTGGAGAGGCATACCCTTCAAAAGAACTCCTGGAAGAAGCTTTCAAAATAGGTATTCCTATAACTTTCAGTTCCGATGCCCACAAACCAGAACAAGTCGGTATGTTTGACAAAGAAGTAATAAAACTTGCCAAAGAAGTTGGTTACAGTGAATGTGCTTATTTTATTAACAGAGAGAAAAAGTTCTTAAAAATCTAGCTCTTTGTATTGACAACCCACATGGAAAACAAATCTAAATAGTTCCAAAATGATTCAATATATTCGGGAGTAATTCCCTCTGATTCGAGCGCACTAAGAAGTGGTATATAAAGTTCAAGCCAAACTTTTCTCGCCTTTTGGTCTATTCGAAAAGGAGCATGTCTGCCGACCATCTGATGTTCACCTCTTGTTTGTGTAAAATAATCAGGTCCGCCTGAGATTTCTATGAGAAAATCTGCCGCATGTTTTTGTGCCTGGGCAAAATCCTCATCATCAAAAATCGGAAATAAGAATGCAATATCACTTGTCTTAATGGACTCATAATGATCAAACACAAGTTTTCTGAATCTTTTTTCGCCCACTTCATAAAAAAAACCTGGATGTGGTTTAGCCACAGGCGGTCTAACATCAATTTTTCCATCCGTAATTTCTAACTTCAAAAACTCTCCTTTACATGTAATTAATTATACTCAATTATACAAATTATTGCTATAACTAAATTTAAAGTTTGGATTAATGATATCGCTTGTATAATACTTTCACAACAAATAAAAAGGATTTACTAATGGGTAAATATATAGAATTAACTGGTGCAAATTTTGAAGATACTCTTAAAGAAGGTGTATCTTTAGTAGACTTTTGGGCTCCATGGTGTGGACCATGTCGTATGATCGCTCCTGTAATTGAAGAACTTGCAGAAGATTATGACGGGAAAGCTAAAATCTGTAAAGTTAATACTGATGAAGAGCAAGATATAGCTGTAAAATTTGGTATTCGTTCAATTCCTACTATCATGTTTTTTAAAAATGGTGAGTTGGTAGACCAAATTGTGGGAGCACAATCTAAACAAGCTCTTGCAGAAAAACTTGACGCTCTTTTAGCGTAATCATAGGTTATTTATAGTGGCCAGAAAGGGGGGCAAAAGCCTCTTCTCTCTCTCCACTCTTCTTGCTTCTTTCTTTGGTGCTGCTATGGTGGCAGGTGCTTTTGCCTATTTCAATTACAAGTTTTCAGAATACAAGTTTATAGATTTTAAAGATTTTGTCTATTATGAAAAAAATGATATTTTCAAACCTGACAAAGAAGAGTATATAGTGGTCTTTTATTCTTCAAGAGAAAAAAACACTATGGACAAACTTGCAAACCTGGATCTAAACTTGCCTATACTTGCTATTGATTACTATAACAAAGTACGAGCGAACAGCAAAACAACTACTTTTTTAAGAAGCGGAACAAACACATCTTTAAAATTTATACAACGATTCAATATATATAATTCACCATCTGTTTTTTTCATAAAGAGAACCAAAGATTCTCTTTACAAGCAAGACAGTATGATACGCAAACTTGACAATTTAGGCGAATTAGAGGAGAAACAATTATGACTTTAGACTGTGCAATAATAGGTGGTGGACCTGCTGGTCTTACTGCAGGACTATACACTACACGCGGTGGGCTTGAAAATGTAACAATGTATGAAAAAGGTATGCCTGGTGGACAGATAACCCTTAGTTCAGAGATAGAAAACTACCCAGGAGTAACAGGTGAGATATCTGGGATGGATCTAATGATGCCCTGGCCTGAACAGTGTATGAAGTTTGGACTCAAACATGATATGGCCGAGGTCAGCCGTGTCAGTAAAAACGGTAAGCTCTTCACTATAACTAAATCCGATGAGTCAACAATCCAAGCACACAGTGTAATCGTTTGTACAGGATCATCCCCTCGTAGGGCAGGCTTTAAAGGCGAAAATGAATTTTTTGGTAAAGGTGTGAGTACCTGTGCTACATGTGACGGCTTTTTTTATAAAGGAAAAGAAGTTGCCGTAATAGGCGGTGGTGATACAGCCCTTGAAGAAGCACTTTACCTTGCAAAAATCTGTACCAAAGTATATCTGGTACACAGACGAGATACTTTTCGTGCAGCACCAAACACCATAAAACGTGTAAAAGAAAATAACAAGATTGAGCTGGTTCTCAATTCATCACCTGATGAAGTCTATGGAGATGCAAGCGGAGTTAACGGTCTGAAAGTGAAAGACAAAGATGGCAATATTAGAGATATACAAGTTCCTGGTGTTTTCATTTTTGTCGGAAATGATGTCAATAACCAGGTACTGATTCAAGAAGACGGCAGCTTTTTATGTGATGTAAACGAACAAGGACAGGTAATCGTAACATTAAGTATGAAAACGTCAATTCCTGGTCTTTTTGCAGCAGGTGATTTACGAATTGAAGCACCTAAACAGGTTGTTTCAGCAGCGGGTGACGGAGCAGTTGCCGCACTCAGGTCTGCATGTCTGGAAACTCAGACCCGCCTTTTAGTGGTGAAT
>JANTGW010000137.1 GCA_024762705.1 Sulfurimonas sp. | reverse complement strand
AAATTAAGATATAGGGATTGTAATGTACATAGAAGAGTTGAAATTTTCATTGTGGGCAGATTTTATTGAAAGAGATTACCTTGATCAAGAATTTAAAGAACTCATTGATAACAAAATAATCAATGGAGCCACTTCAAATCCGGCTATCTTTAAAAATGCTATTTTAAATTCTCCGGCATATAAAACGCAGCTCGAATCATTGGACGCACTTTCTCCTAAAGAAAAATATGAAGCTGTGGCAATTTATGATATACAAAAAGCTGCAGATATTTTAAAACCATTGCATGAAAAAGGAGATGACGGTTATGTCAGCATAGAAGTGGACCCTTTCTTGTGTGACGATACAGAGGGAACGGTGAAAGAGGGAAAAAGACTCTTTGAAACAATAAACAGAAAAAATGTCATGATAAAAGTGCCGGCTACCGAAGCCGGGTATAAAGCGATGAAAGAATTGACAGCTGCAGGCATACCGGTAAATGCAACTCTTGTCTTTAAGAAATCACAGGCAATATACTGTGCTCAAGCTTTTGAAGAAGGGGCAAAAATACATGGAAAAAGTGTTGATACAGTTATTAGTATTTTTGTCAGCAGAATTGACCGTGCTCTAGATGGAGTGTTGAAAGTGCATGGGATTTCAACAGCACTTGCCGGCATATATAATACTTCTGTAATATATGAAGAGATTCAAAGTATGAATGTAGAGAGGTGCAGGGCTTTGTTTGCCAGTACAGGAGTGAAAGACGATTCTTTACCGCCGTATTATTATATTGAAAAACTCCTTGCTTACAACAGTGTAAACACAGCACCTATTGAGACAATTAAAGCCTTTCATGAACATGGTTCACATCAAAAAGCCTTACCCATAGACAAGAGTATAATAAATGAGCATTTTACCAAAATAAAAGATATAGGCATCAAAATGGATGAGGTGCTTCAAAAACAGATAGATGATGGGCTTGAAGCATTTAAAGAAGCATTTAAAGAGATACTGGAGGCACTATGAATACAGATGTAGATATTAACGCATTAACATTTGAGCAGCTTAAAAAGGTACGTGTTCACCTTAAAAAGATGATTGAAGTCGGGGGCAGTGACTTACATGTAAAGGCCAATTCTGTAATGCGTGCAAGAATCAATGGAAATATTGTACAGTTTTCAGGAGGTATACTTACCAAAGAGGACGCCCTTACATTTGCCAAAGAACTTTTAAAAGGACGTTTTGGAGAGTTTGTGGAAAAAAAAGAGCTTGACCTCGTTTACCCTTATGATGAGAATAATCGTTTTCGTGTTAATATTTTCTTTCAAATGGATGGTGTCTCCGCAGTATTTCGTGTCATTCCTGTCAAAATTCCTTCATTTGAAGAGCTTCATTTGCCGGAAATTGTTAAAAGTTTCACACAAAAAGAGAGAGGTCTTGTACTTGTGACAGGTGTTACGGGAAGTGGTAAGTCAACGACACTGGCGGCACTGATAAATGAAATCAATCTACATAAAAAGAAGCATATCATTACTATTGAAGATCCGATTGAGTTTGTTCATAAGGACAGAGGATGCATCATCAATCAGCGTTCTGTCGGTCAGGACACTCTTTCTTTTGGTACTGCTTTACGTGCTGCACTTCGTGAAGACCCCGATATTATTCTCGTCGGGGAGATGCGTGATCAGGAAACCATTAACCTTGCGCTCCATGCAGCAGATACGGGACACCTTGTTTTTTCAACGCTTCACACGCTTGATGCAAAAGAGACTATTAACCGTATTATTGCGCAATTTCCAACGGATGAACAGAACCGTGTACGTTTATCGCTTGCCGGGGTTTTACAAGGGGTAATATCGCAAAGACTTATTCCTACAGTAGATGGTAAACGCCGTGCTGCTCTTGAAGTGTTGGTTCGAACCCCTACAATTGAAAAATTGATTATGGAAAACAGAGATTATGAGATCAAAGACACAATCGAAGCAGGAAAAGAACATTATAAATCACAAAGTTTTGACCAAGGTATCCTGGATCTGTACAATGAAGGTATAATTTCCAAAGAGCAGGCATTGGAAAATGCGACAAGTGCATCTGATGTAGAGTTGAAAATGAATGGACTTGTAAGTGGAAAAGTTTCTGATATGGTAACAGATGAGAACGGTATCGAAAAACAGGTTGATATCTCTACAGATGATGACGATATTTTTGATTTAAAGTAAATTTTAATGCATAAAAAGATATAATTCGGCCATTTTAAAAAACAAAGGACTACATATGTTAGAAGGTATAGTTAGAGAGAGTATTGGCAAAAAGGGCACAAAAGCACTTCGCCGTGATGGTTATCTAATTGCGAATATTTACGGAAAAGGGCTTGAGAATATCAATGCTGCATTTAAAGAAAATGAGTATATCCGTACTGTTCGTAGAAAAGATACATTGGCATTTCCGGTTTCAGTTAACGGAAAAGAGATGAACGTTGTTGTTCAGGCATATGAGTCTCACCCTGTTACAGGAAAATTATTACATGTTGACCTTATGGTGGCACAGCCAGGCGTTGTGACTCACTATATGGTTCCTGTTGAACCTGTAGGGGAAGCGATCGGTCTTAAAAACAAAGGACTTGTAAACGTATCTAAAAGACGTTTAAGAGTAAAAGCAAAGATCGAAGATTTACCAAAATCTATTGTTATTGATGTAACAGATATGGATGTTGGTGATGCAAAACTTATTCGTGATATCGAAACATCTGAAAATGTGAAATTTACAGATGCTGACCGTGTTGCTGTATTAAGTGTAATCAAAGCTAAGTAGTAATTACCATGCTTATAGTTGGACTGGGAAACCCTGGATCCGACTATGAAAAAACGCGTCACAATATAGGTTTTATGGTCGTTGATGAACTTATTCGAAGACATAGCGCCATAAAACTCTCTTCTTCATCATTTTCTGGTGAACTTTATAAATTTCAAAATCATTTTTTATTAAAACCATTGACCTATATGAATCTCTCAGGAGAATCTGTTATAAAAGTAAAACAGTTTTATAAACTTGAAGATATTGTTGTAATACATGATGATTTGGATCTGCCATTTGGTGCTTTACGTTTTAAAAAAGGTGGAGGTCATGGTGGACACAATGGACTAAAATCGATTGACTCCAAAATTTCACGAGAATATATTAGAGTACGCATGGGTATAGGAAAACCTGAGCATAAAGGTGAAGTTGCCTCTTATGTACTGAGTAAATTCTCAAAAAAAGAGCAAGAATGTCTGCCCGAGTGGATAAAAAAAACATGCGAAGCAGTTGAATACTTACTTGAACATTCATTAGAAGAGACACGGTGTAAATATTCTCAAAAGGCTATGATTTGTTAGCCTTTAAGTATATTTCCTTGCATTACATCAAATATTTTTTGATTATCTTAGTGGCTTTAGTTCTTTTTGTTGTAGGTTTTGATTACTTAGGAAGTGCACAAGATCTGTCTAAATCTTCTGCGAACCTTATTTTAATTTATTTGGTATATAAATCATTTTCAGCGATTGATATTTTACTTCCTGTAGCGCTTGTATTTGCTATGATATCTACCAAAATATACCTTATTCGCTCAAACGCTCTTGTCTCTTTTTTCTCTTTAGGCTATTCACGCGTTGATGTACTGAGGCCCTTTGTGCTGGTTTCTACTATACTGATTATACTTTTCATT
>JANTGW010000136.1 GCA_024762705.1 Sulfurimonas sp. | reverse complement strand
ATTTTGTCTCTTCCTCATGACGGTTTTTTGAAATAATATAACCATTTTCTTTGTCTTCTGGACTGTAAAACTCTCTGGCCGAACTTGCGAACTTGCTAAGTATGTTTTCTATTTTTTGGGTATTTATCGTCTGTTCATGAAAACTTTCTTTTTCACAGGCTACAAAAAAATCATCACCGCCTATATGGGCTTTAAATACTTGTTTTGGTAACTCTTTGCGTAAGATATCGGCAAAGAGCTGGATAATCCTGTCACCGTTACGAAAACCATACACGTCATTGAATGCTTTGAAGTTGTCAAGGTCAAAATAGCATAATATATGCGATTTTTTTGACTTGGATGCTTCACGTACATATTGTTCTATCATTGTGTTTCCAGGCAGTTTCGTAAGTGGATTTTGGTCTCTGGCTTGCAGAATATTCTCTTGATGCATAATGTTAATGATCGATTTTGCAGATAAAAAACCATGATACGAAGAGTTTTTTGTAATGATAATACCGACAGATTCAGGGTTGTTCGTAAAAAGTTCCAAAAGTGTACTTGTATTACTGTTGATGTCTGCATTGCCGCAAGGATGATACAAGTTTTCCAGTTTTGAGTTGTTTTGGTCATTGAGTAGTAAAGACATGCCAAAAGGAGAGTAGAGAAAATCTTTTATATCTGATTCAAGCAGTATGCCAAGCGGTTCGTTCTGCGAGTTCACAATTGGCACGATTGGTGTGTTTTGATTCTCTTTGAAATAATCTATTACCTTTTCCATTTTACTTTTTATCTTAATGGGCTTGACCTTTTCTATATTCTTTGTCAACAGAGTGTTCTTATCATAATCACGTCTGTCATTTTCTATGATTTCAGTTATATTGGTGTATTTTTGGAATATCTCTTTCGTCTGTTGTGTCGGTCTTTGTATGAGATAGCCTTGTGCAAAATGGCAGCCGATATCTTTACATGTAAGATACTCTTCTTTGGTTTCAACACCTTCAGCAATGACTTTGATGCCTAACTGAATGGCCAAATGTGTAATATTTCGGACCATCAGCTTCTTTTTCATGTTTTTTTCAATGCCCTGAAGAAAGAATCTGTCTATTTTAATGATGTCAGGTGTTGAATCATAAAGGAGTTTATACCCTGAATAGCCTATGCCAAAATCATCAACTGCAATTGAAAAGTCATCACTTTTGTAGTGACGAAGCATCTTTTCAAGTTCATATTCTCCCAGTATCTCATGCCGTTCAGAGATCTCAAAACATATATTTTCTTTTTTGATATTGAGCTTGTGTAAGATCTTTGTTGTATTTCCATTAGAGAAGTTTTCCATGGAAATAAGTCTGTTGTCGAGATTGTAAAACAGTTTGATGTTTTCATAGTCCTGGATCTCTGTGTATTTTTTAAAAGCTTTTTCCCGAAGTGCAAGATCGAATGAATAGAGCAGTTTTTCTTTGTAAACGGCATCAAAAAGAGCAAAGATAGATTTAAATCCAATGTCTTGAAAGTTTCTAAGCAAAGCTTCAACTCCGTATATCTTGCCACTTTGAATATTAATGATCGGCTGAAAAACTACATCGAGAATGTTGAGATATTGTTCCCATATGGGAGGAAGTTTTGAACCCATTAGCTGATATACCTCTTTTTTTGTGAATCTTTTATTTTTTGAATGTCTACAAGTATGAAACTGTCTACGCAGTTGGAAAAGTCAGGGTCCGTGTTGTAAGCACAAAAGCGTATGCCGCCTTCTTCACAAAGATCTGCATACTGCTTGTAGAGAGTCGGAACATTCGTGTTTATGCTTGCAAGTGCTTTTTTAAGTGTCTTGAAGTTCTCTTTATATGTGGGCGCATTTAACTCTTCTTGCAGATTCGATATGAGTTGTTCATCAGTGGTAAAGTTATACGGCAGTTTTGCTTCCACCAGACTGTCGGTATCTTTGAAGTTCTTGTCATAAAAGTATAAGATCATATCTGTTGCAACCTTGGTATAGCTCTCACTCAAAGAGACTGGTCCATACATGTAACGTATATGCGGATTATTCTTTAAGTATGCCCCTATGCCGTACCAAAGGTAATCTAGAGCGCGTGAACCCCAGTATTTTGGCTGTATGAAGCTTCTTCCAAGCTCTATGGCATCAGGAAGGTAGTCGTAAAAACCTTCATTATAGGTAAAAAGTGTCGTTGTGTATAAGGCTTCTTCTCCAAAACGCTGCATTACATCTACACACTCAGCTATTCTGTAAGCACCGACTATCTCAAGGTCTTCTTCATCCCAGAGAATGATGTGTTTGTAATATCTGTCATATTTATCGATATCTCTTTTTTTGTTGACGCCTTCACCCACTTTTCGAAAAGAGAGTTCTCTAAGCCTTCCTATCTCATTAATGACTATAGAGTCATGGTCATTACTGCTGTAGAGGTAAATACTTTTTGCATCTTTCGTTTTTCCAAGTAAAGTGGAAGATTTCAGTTCTCTTTTTATGTCACGTCTGTCTTCAGGATGGGCTATAGCCTTTTGCGTTACAAAATAACTTTCATTCTTTTTGATCGCATAAAGATGTTTTTTATAGAGTTTGATGAGCTTATCTTTTTGTATACCTTTGGGCATAATGTTCTCATGGGGGATGAGCTCTCCAATTTTAATTTTTATTGATTTGTTCTGTTGTTTGAACATCTCATGTGAGAGCAGCAGTGTTGCGAGTTTTTTGTTAACAGCTGAAACAGAGTAAAATGTTTTGGAATTTTTCCCTTCTATTAATACTGGGAGTATAGGAGCATGTCCTTTTTTTGCAAAATGTAAAAACCCTTTGTGCCATACCTTGTCTTTGACACCGGTAGGGGTTGCTCTACTGACCTCTCCGGAAGGAAATATGATGACGACCTTCTCTTCATCAAGTGCTTCGTAAACCTTTGCGATTGCTTCTTTTTTTTGTCTTGGTTTGAAATTGTTGATGTTTATGAGCAGGTTTTTAATGGGAGTTATGACTCTTAAAAAGTCATTGGCAATGACCTTGATGTCTTTTCTGACATTACTCACGAGTTTAATAAGAGCAAAAGCATCCAAAGAGCCAAGAGGATGGTTTGCAATGATGACAACACGACCAGAAGAAGGAATATTGAGTGTGTCTTTGTCAGAAACTAAGAAGTTAAAGTTAAAATACTCCAACACCTCATCAATGAACTCAAAACTCCCTAAATGCTGATTCTTTTGTATAAATTCATTGATCTGTGCTTCATGCACGACAGAATCGGCAAACTTGGAAATGGCACTCTTTATTACTTTGTTGTTTTGAAGTTTTGGGTACTTCATCGTAATCATTTTTTCAATATCTATCATATATACTCTTCTTTATTTGTAAAGTTGAAAAAATTATATAAAAGTGATATTACGAAGAGGTTACATCATTCTCTTTTTTTTGTTGCAATTTTTTTGTTTTTGCAAAACCTGCGCCTTTTTTTGTTTTTGCTTTGAGCTCTAAACTCTCTATTTTGTGTTTATAATCTAGGTTATTGTCATGCATGGAGGCAAAGCATTTGGCTATTACAGCAATAGTATTGGGTACTTCACCTTTTTTTTTGTAGGATTGAATGTTCTTTTCACTGACTTTGATGAGTTTACTGAATTTGGGCAGACTTATCTCTGCATCTAAAAGAAGCTTTTTAAATTCTATGAATGTCATTTTTACTCCTAAATATGATCCAATTAGTAAATATATTAT
>JANTGW010000135.1 GCA_024762705.1 Sulfurimonas sp. | reverse complement strand
CTGATAATGCTCATTCTGTTTTGTTTGTGTAGCAACTTCATCAAAGTGTTTCATCTCTCCTTCAATAGAGGACAATAGATTGTCTGCATAGAGGTGTAGACCTGTTAGATATAATCCAAATAAAAGAATTTTTTTGTTTAACATTTATTCTTCTCCCTCTATTTTAAGTAGTTTAGCATTTTCTTTACCTAATTCATCTCTATACATAATACATGGATAGCGTACACCAAACTCTGGATGTTCTTGTTTTTCACCTATTGTTTGATATGGTATTTTATACATTTGTAACAGTCTTAAAAAACTTTCTTCAAGGTAGCCATATGTATATTCTATACCAAGATCAATCATTTTGGAATATGTCAACTTTTTGAATCCATCCATAATTACTTTACTTGTTTTTATACTTCTATATCGGCTATCTATGAATATTCTTGACATCTCTCCTAACTTTTCTCTTGCAAACATACTATTAGCAAACTTTACATTATTTTCTGTTGGATAACCTATTGGTGAGTTGTATATAATTCTCATTGTTGCACTCACCTCACCTCTCTCATTTAACGCTGCAAAGTGTGCAGAATACGCATCATATTCATCTTTCTCTTTATTATCTGGAAGGTCTAGGCTTTTCATATATTCAGGATAAATTTCCATAAACACTTTATACCTAAACTCATAAACCTTATCTAACAATTCTTTATCACTAACTTCCAAAAATGTAAAGTTTTCCATTGGCATTTACATCGTTTGGCTTTCAAGTTCTTGCAGTTTTTCTTTCACCGCTTCAACGTGACCTTTCACTCGAACCTTGTCCCATTTTGCACGAACAATGCCTTGGGGGTCGATGATGAAAGTTGAGCGGACAATGCCCATATACTCTTTTCCGTAGTTTTTCTTTAACTGCCAAACACCGTATTTTTGCATCATATCTATACTTTCATCGCTTAAAAGTGTGATGCCGAGATTGTATTTTTCTATGAAATTTCTATGTTTTTTTGTAGTGTCCGCACTTACACCGAGTATAACGGCATCAAGCGAGCTAAAATCCGCTGCAGCTTCAGTAAATTCGCAGGCTTCTGTCGTACATCCAGGTGTATTGTCTCTTGGGTAAAAATACAAAATTACCCACTTGCCTTTCAAATCGCGTAAACAGATCTCAACATCATCTTGGTTTGGCAAGCAAAAATCCGGTGCCTGTTGTCCTATTTCTATCATACTTTCTCCTGATCATAAGTTTTATTCTTTACATGTAAAGGTATTTCTAATATACGAATAACAAAAGATATACCCAAATACCGCTAAACGATGTAAAAATGATACCTAAAAAAGTTTTCAAAGCCAAAACCTTATGTTCGCGTGACTTCGGACCGGGTATCATCCCTTTTGTAAACTGAACATTTGCCTTAATGACAGTCACACTCCAGTAGCTCAATGTCGTCACTGCAATGATTACATGTAAGCCCAAAACAATGGAAGCGTAGGTATGTGACACACCGCTGCCTTTCATAAAAGCATCAAAACCCCCGCCAATACGCACACCATACTCAAAATATCCTACAACGATTACCGATACCATAAAGATAATATTTTGAACAAAACCATGTGTTTTGTAGAGCTTTTTTCTAGCCAAAGCTATAGCTCCATATACCAACAACGGTAAAACGGCTACTATAAGTGTTACAACATCCATAAACAAAGGTGCTCTTGTTCCCAAAAACCCTTCTGCAAACATATAATCCATACTTTACGCCCTTCTTTTTTGATAAGTGTAGTATATCCACACTAAAATTACCAAGAAAATCATCACAATTAGAGTTATTTCTTTTAAATATTGATGAATCAATGCTTCATTGGCCCCTATAAAGTAACCCAGAAGTGTCAATATAAGCGCCCAGATTCCTGCACCTAAAGTTGTATACAAAGAAAACTCTACAAGATTCATGCGAGCCAGTCCTGCCGGTATGGATATAAGCTGACGAATCCCGGGAATGAGTCTGCCCGTAAAAGTGGAAATATGTCCGTGGCTCTTAAAGTAGGTTTCCATTTTATCAAGTGTTTCAGGAAAAATAAAAAAATATTTGCCGAACTTCAAAAGAAACTTCCGCCCCAGTGTCAATGCCAAATAGTAGTTTATAAAGGCACCAAGCAGTGAACCTCCCAAGGCACTGCCCATGATGTAAGTAATGCTCATATCGCCCTTAGATGCCAAATATCCTGCAGGAACCAGAACGATTTCACTCGGAAAAGGTATAAAAGAGGACTCTATAGCCATCATAATGAAAATCCCCAGATAACCCCAGTCAAATATCAGATCAACTAATTGCTGTGCCAGTTCTTTTATCATTTTAGCTTCTTTTTTACTTCTTTAATCATCTGCTGTGCCACATCTTTTGTTGCATACTCTAAAAGTTTTTCACTTTTTTCTTTAAGCTGAGGATTTTTGAGTACTTTGATCAGTTTTGATTTTAAATTTTCACTTTCTCGTTCACACCAGGCCAAGTTGTTCTTCACAAGGAACTGTGCATTATGGTACTGATGATCACCTGCCGCATACGGGTAGGGAATAAAAAATGCCGGACATCCGTTTGCTGTAAGTTCCCACAGTGTTGAAGCACCTGCACGTGAAACAGCCAAGTCTGCACGTGTAATCAACTCCGACAGATTTTTTGTAAAAGCGTACAGTTCAACTGCAACACCAAGTTTTTCATACTCCTGTTTGACTCTTTCATAGTCAGCTTCACCTGCTTGATGTATGATTTTTATATCCATTTTTCGCAGTTTATGTGCTACATGTAAAGCTAAATCATTGATGGTTTTTGCACCGTGAGAACCGCCTAAAAATATAATGGTTTTGAGCTCATCACGTACTCTGGCATTTTTATAATAGATCTCTTTTACAGGGTAACCCTGAATAGGGGAGTTTTCATCATAAGCAGAGACAAAACTCTTTGCATATCTTTTGAGCAGTGAGTTTAAACGCCCCTCCACCGAATTTTGTTCATGTATAAAAAGCGGAATAAAAAGGCTTAGTGTTGCAAAAGATGCCGGTGCAGCAGAAAATCCGCCTACACTGTAAGTTGCCTGAGTTTTATGCTTTTTCAGGATTTTTCTTGCCTGCAAAAACGCTTTAAACACTCTGTAAAGAGCTTTTAGTTTCGCAGCACCTCTTTGGTTGACAACGCCTGTCGTGTCTAAAAAATAGACGTGCGAAAAATTGCTGTGCTCTTCAAAGTATTTTCTATCCTGCCCCGAAGTAGAACCGATAAAAATAACTTCACAGCCCTGGGTTAGTGCAGCCTCCGACAAAGCTTCTGCAATCATCAAATGCCCGCCTGTTCCACCGCCTGTTACACATAGTCTCATTGAAGCTATCCTTTAGTCCATCTTCGCTTTTTTTGATGCCATCAGTACCATTCCTACACCAAAAGCAGCTCCGAGCATTGCCGAACCGCCATAAGAAAGAAAAGGCACTGAAATCCCTTTAATAGGGGTAATTCCACTTATTCCGTAAGCATTTACCAAAAATGAAAAAGAAAGAATCAATCCGATACCGATACTAAAAAGATAAATGCTCGTGTCATTCGTTCTGTTGGCTATTTTAAAAATCCTTTGAATCATCCACATAAAAATAATGACAACGACTAAAACACCTAAAAAACCAAACTCTTCTGCTAGTCCTGCAAGTACAAAGTCCGTATGTACCTCACTTAAAAAACCAAGCT
>JANTGW010000134.1 GCA_024762705.1 Sulfurimonas sp. | reverse complement strand
CGTGGCAACACCGGACATATGAGAGTTGTCAAAAACTTCCACTCTGCTTGGAAGTTTTTGCAGTTTGCATAATTCTTGAATGTCCTGCAGTGTTTCTATATTGAGGCTTTTCTTATCCTCTTTTAGCAATTCAAGTGCATTTAATTTTGCTAAAGCTATTAAGTCTTTTTTCTTACCTCTTTGGGGGATTGTAATTTTTGCCTTTTGTGCGAATACTTTGGTGAGATGATTTTCAAGTAGTTCTCTGTCTTGAAAGTCCTGGGCTATAAGAATCGGTGCAACGATAGGAGGCTTTTCATCTTTGTAAAATCCAAGAAGTGCTCTTGAGTAGAGTTCATTGATGTCAAGTCCTTCGTTAAGGTTTATATATTCATGTGACGAAGATATAATTCTACCGTGCCTCATAAATATTTTGACAACAACGGCTCTTTTCTCAGAATTTTCTACAACAAAGATGTCATAATCCTCATTTGTCGCAAAATCGATCTCACTTTTGATCTGAGAACGTTCGATCCTTTCTATGACATCTCTGAGCTGCGCAGCTTCTTCAAAGCGTAACTCTTCGGAATAAAACTCCATTTTTTCTTGTAGCTTGTTCATAAGCAGTTTTTTGTTTTTTATCAAATTTGTCGCCAGCGTTACTTCTTGAGCATAGCGTTCTTGAGTGATGGGAAGTTCACAGGGTCCAAGGCATTTGTCTATTTGATGATATAAGCAGAGCTTCTTTGATTTTAAGCAGGCTTTTTTTTGTACGAGTTTACAAATATCGTAGATTGAATTGAGAATATCTCTAGCTCCGACAGAATAGGGACCATAGTATGTTATGTCTTTGGAATTTATAACCTTTCTGGTAATGTCAAAACGCGGATACTTTTCAGAGTTGTCAATATATATGTAAGGAAAGGTTTTGTCATCGCGCAGTAAAATATTGTATTTCGGATTTAATTGTTTAATAAGAGAATTTTCAAGGATTAAAGCATCATGCTCGGAATTTACAACAATATAGTCCATGGAAACAGTTTGATTTATCATCTTTGTTATACGTAAGGAGAGTTGCGAGTTTGCACAGAGTTTAGGCGTAAACTGCCAGTAGCTTTTGACTCTGTTGGCAAGATTTTTGGCTTTTCCGACATACAGCAAGTGGCCGTTTTTGTCAAAGTACTGATAGACACCGGGCTTATTCGGCAGTTGTTGTAATTTTTCTTTAAGTGTCATTTTTTTCTTTTATAATGTTTCTGATTGAGAGAATAAGCTCTTTTAGCTTTTCATCATGCACGGGGATTTCAAAATCTCCTTTGGCTCTTTCTTTATAGGACACAATTTTCTTAGGCGTCAAAAGCTCTACTGTACTTACATGTAAAGAAGGTGTATGTGAGACAAAGGCTTTTATATCTGTTATAGTTTCATCGATGCATTCAGCAGGAGTATGAAACTTTAAAGCACTTTTAATGCTTTGTATATTATTATCAAACTCTTGTTTGGCACCGGGATGATTAAGAACGAAAAAAAGTGTTTTATTTTTTATGTATGCAAATTTAATCATCTTCTGTAAGGGTGTGCTGAATGCTGATTGTATTTTATGAATACATTTATATTGAGATAATTTAGAAAATTGAGGTTTATTTTGAAGAGAATTGAGAATATCACTACTGCTTTTCATATGCTAATTATAGCAGGCTTTTTATTAAGCATAAGCGGGTGTGGTTATAAAGCTCCGCCATATTATGAGCAAAATGCGGTAGAAGGTGACGAAAATGTTGAATTTATTATCAAGAAAAAAGAATTTAACAAAGAAAATAATGAAAGTTGCACACAATAATGAGAGAGTATGACGTAATCATAGTGGGAGCGGGAGTTGCAGGTCTGTATGCAAGTATGAATCTGCCGGCAGATAAAAAAGTGCTTATTATCAATAAGCGTGAAACTTTTAAATGTAACACCTTCTATGCTCAGGGAGGTGTGGCACTTGCTCGTGATGAAGCGGACATACCGGAGCATATTAAAGACACACTTGCTGCAGGTGACGGATTGTGTGATCCAAAAGCAGTTGATGTGCTTAGCCAAAACTCCCGCAAAGCGATTGATGATTTGATAAAGCACGGATTTCATTTTGACACGAATGAAGAGGGAGAGCTGCTTTACACAAAAGAGGCAGCACACTCCTGTGAGCGTATCTTACATGCAGGAGGAGATGCAACAGGGCGATACCTGCATCACTTTTTACTACAGCATAACACACATGCAATGCTGGGTGATGCCAGAGTGGTGGACCTGCTCATAGAAGACGGTGAATGTTATGGTGTAACCGTACTTGATCACAGACAACGTAAAAATATATATGCTAAAAATGTCATCATTGCGAGTGGAGGAGTCGGGTCACTCTATGAGTACCATACGAATGCGCCATGTATTAGTGCCGACATACAGGGACTCTGTTTAATGAAAGGTATAAAATTGGACAGAATGGAGATGTTACAGTTTCATCCTACTGTTTTTGTGAACTCCAATAATGCCCAAAAGATGCTTTTAACTGAAGCTTTACGTGGTGAGGGTGCTACTATAGAGGATGAAGCTGGAAGAAGATTTTTGTTTGATTATGATGAAAGAGGCGAGCTTGCTTCACGTGATATAGTCAGTAAGGCAATATATAAGTATAAAAAGAAAACAGGAATGCATGTTTATCTTAATTGTGAAAACTTCGAAGAAAAGTATTTTGAACACAGGTTTCCAAATATATGTAAAAACCTAAGAGAATTAGGTTTTAATGTGCCCAAACAAAGAGTTCCCATTTCACCTGCTTTTCACTATGCCATCGGAGGAATCCGTACAGACCTTGATGCCAGAATTCCAAATGTAAAAAACCTTTATGCTGCTGGAGAAGTCGCTTCGACAAGAGTCCACGGAGCAAACAGATTGGCATCAAATTCACTGCTCGAAGGTTTAGTGTTTGCAAAAAGAGCAGTAGATGATATTTTAAAAAATATTGATCAGCCTAAAGACTTTAAAGAGTTTGCAATTGAAGATGAGGTGATGAGTCTCAAAGATGATAAAGCAAAAAAAGACCAGCTAAGACGTATTATGTGGGAAAATGTTTCCATAATTCGAACAAAAAGCGGATTAAATGATGCTTTATCGACAATTAATGAACTTTTAAATGAAAATATTGGTAAACTATTGAAATTTCGTTTATTGACGGCAAAAGAGATAGTCATCTCTGCATTAAACAGAAGTGAATCTATAGGGGTTCATACAATACAAGAGGAGAACTAATGGAACACGAAGCAATTAATCTTGCAACGACATGGGTAGGATGGGCTAGTTTAGCTGTCTTTGTTATAGCGTATTATTTTATCGCTACAGAGGAAAAGTATGAGATAAACAAGGCAAAACCGGCATTATTTGCGGGGACATTTATGTTTATGCTCATTGGTATATATTATGCGATTAATGGAATGAATCCGGATAATCTGCATCATGAACTAGAGGGGTTGATACTTGAGATAGCTGAGATATTCTTTTTCTTGCTTGTTGCTATGACTTACATAGAAACGCTCATAGAACGTGGTGTGTTTGATTTGATGAAGTTCAAACTGGTTTCAAAAGGCTATACTTATAAAAAACTATTCTGGCTAACAGGTCTACTGGCATTCTTTATTTCTCCGGTAGCGGATAACTTGACAACGGCATTGATCCTTTCAACAGTACTTTTTACTATAGACAAAAAGAAT
>JANTGW010000133.1 GCA_024762705.1 Sulfurimonas sp. | reverse complement strand
AGCAATGAGGAAACCGCGACAAAATACGCTGAAGCATTTTGTGAAGACGTTGTAGAAAAATTAAACTTCCGGGATTGGATTCTAGAAGCTACTGAAGTTCTTTCATGGATAGAACAAAATTGTGATGTACAACAGCAAACACAAACCCCGCCAAAAAAAATAAAATCTGCTAAGAAAAAAATAAAATCAAATATTGTTAAAGACATTTGTCAGGAACTCAATATTACACAAAAGCAGCTTGCCCAAATTCTTGAAGTACCAGAAGGGACAGTCAGCAGCTGGGCCGTAAAAAATGAAATACCGAGACTTGGGAAAAAAGCAATAGAATTTTACATGCAAAATACAAAAAATCAAAAAATAGTTGATAGCTACAGAAGTTTTATAGAGCTTTTGCAGGCATCATAAAAAGGATTCAAGTGAAACCAAAAGACGAAGTGACAAGAAGTTTATTGATTGACAAAAGTACCTGGGATGAAGCCATGAAATACTCACGTAGTCGTTACAAGATGAGTCTCAGCAAGGTTGTTGAATCCCTACTGCAAGAATGGTTGACAAAAGAAAGAAGAAAGCCGCTTGACAATACAAAACAAGGGAAATTCTTCGATTAGCTTATCTGGTATATCCCATATTTTTAGGAGCATTTTCATCATAATCCAAAAGAGCTAAAATACTTTTTTTATTCATTTTTCTTGCAAAATCGATGGCTGAAAATCCTTTTGAATCTCGTGCATTTTGATCAGCCCCCTTTTGCAAAAGGATTTTCGCTATTTCCACTCTTCCGTAGCATGCAGCACCCATTAGTGCTGTAAAACCACTTTTTCTTGTTGTTTCATTAACATCTTTACCCTGTTCTATAATATATTTCACCATTTCAATATTGTCATAGGTAATAGCCATATCAAATACACTCACACCTTCATTATCAAAATCAAAGATATCTGCACCGCTTTCGATCAAAAGCATTAATGTATCATAATTACATCTTGCTCTAAGTGCACATGCAAGCACAGACTCTCCTGTTTCATTTGCTTCACAGAGGTCGGCACCCTCTTTTATATACTTTTTCAATCCAAGATAATCGTCATTATTTAATAACTCAAGCCATTTATTCATAATTTATTCTTTAATTTGTATTTTATGATTGTACTTAAAATCTTATTAGGGGTTTTTGAGTATAATGGCACACAAAATTATTTAAGCGAGAATTCAATGGAAATCATTCAAACAACAGATGCTTTTAAAGCATTAATAGAAAATATAAAATCAACAACAAAGGGTTACAAAAACCCTTTGGCTTTTGGTATAACACGAGTGGATCTGGGGCAACTCAATGTAGATAAGTCGCTTCAAGCAACATACCCTGTTGTCAACTGGGATGAGAACTTCGGAAGTGCCGCTATCTTCATACAAGCACTTGCAGACCAGGGAATAGCAGTTGATTTCACTCAAGATGAAGTTGTATGTAATATTAACCTTCAATTTTTGAAAGACTGTCTTAATGCATTTACACCTTACTCAGATGAAGCCCATGGAGATGCACATAAAAACATTCAGGTTATCTCTGCTCTTTATTCTCAAATTATAAATAGCGGAAGTCTTGAAGGTGAATTCAAAGTATGTTTTATTTTTGAAGATGCCCCATGTCAGAGTGTTGAAGCAACATACCTTAAACTCTATGCTATCTCTTTAGCCAAAGTAGGACTTCGTGAAATAAATCTTAACGGTGCATTCGGCGCATTACCAAATGTTGCATGGTCAAACGGTCAGCCGATAGAACTTGACTATTTAAGAGAGTTTGAAATAGAGTTAAAACTTGCAAATGAATATCCTCATATTGATTTTGTAGATAAATTTCCAAGATTTTTACAACATATCATTCCTGCTGATAATACACGTATACTTGAAACTTCAAAAGTTCGTTTTGGTGCACAACTAGCAGCTGGGACAACAGTAATGCCTGGTGCTTCATACATAAATTTCAATGCCGGCACAACAGGTTCTGTAATGGTTGAAGGTCGTATTTCATCATCGGCTATAGTTGGCGAAGGCTCTGATGTCGGCGGTGGTGCTTCTATACTTGGTGTACTTAGCGGAACAGACGGAAATCCGATCTCAGTTGGAAAAAACTGTCTTTTAGGAGCCAATTCTGTTTGTGGTATTCCTTTGGGTGACGGCTGTATCATCGATGCAGGTCTTGCAATTCTTGAAGGTACAAAAGTAGGTATTTACCCATCTGAGCTTGAAAAAATCAGAGAAGTTAATAAAGGCATAACAATGGAAGGCGAAATTTTTAAAGCAAAACAATTGTCTTTCTTTAATGGTTTACACTTTAGACAAAATTCTTTAAACGGTGAGATTACAGCATCCCGTTCTACAAGAGAAGTAAAACTTAACGCTGAACTCCACTAAATAAATAAGCAAGGGAGGATTAACAGGTATTCTCTCTGCTTACACTTCACTAACAAAAACTTGACATAATACCTTTATCATTAAAAAGGAAATACCATGAAAAAAACAATAATAAGCCTCTCTCTCATAGCATCGAGCATACTATTTGGAGCGAATGAAAGCACCACTACTCAATTTTTAGATACAGCAGTTGAAGATGTTTACAACATTCACAACACTCTCAATGAGAAAATGGAAACTATGCTAAACAGTGATAAAGAGTTAAAAGAATACTCTCAAGATGTTACTGCTTTAGAATCAAAAATCTCTAATTTCTTGGAAGCAAAAGCAGATGAATTTTCATCAAAAGAAGATGCACAAAAGGCATTGGATGATTTAATGCATCTCTCTACTCAAATAACTGTTTTGGCCAAAACAACAGCATACATAGCTTCACATCAAGCAGATAATGGTAATGAAAGTTATAATAATACCATTGAAATTACCTCAAAAACGATATTACGACTTTCTGACGATATAGGTTCTATGGCTGATAGAATAGGTGAAATGGCTGAACGAATCGGTGTAATGGCTGATAGGATAGTCCAAACACAAGAGATCCAGTCAAAGAACTACAATGCAACGCTGCAATTAACACACTATGCCATAGGTATATCATCAAATCAAATCATGAACCCAAAAAAAAGTATGTCGCCAAACTCTAACAATATAAATAACAATATGAATACTAATATGCAAAATAGCAATCAAAACTATCAAAGAGGCTCTATTAGTATGCACTAATGAATAATATGTTATAATACTAAACATAGAAGGAGTAATTATGAATATTGCAAATAATGTTTCATCCATTAATGCTCATCAAACTATGCTCAATACGACAGCAAATAATGTTGCAAATGTAAATACTGACGGTTTTATACCCAAAGATACAAGAATGACAAATGATTTGAATTCTGTTCAGGCAAATATTAGAAAATCTGATGATAATGGTCTTAAAAGAAGTCAAACTGATTTGGCTAAAGAAATTCCAGATCAAATCATTGCACAAGATGCCACTGCTGTCAATGTCAATGTTATAAAAGCACAAGATGAAATGGTGGGAACACTACTCGATATAAAAGCCTGAGTACTTAATAAGTTACAATATTCATACTTTTTAAATTCTTCAGTAATGATGCATCTGCATCAAATGTACTCAAGTTACTGCCGGTTTGAAGAGTACTAAAAATAGTTTTTCCAATTATATACCTTCCTTCGACACCATTTTCTTTAGTTTTGACTCCCCATACATTTTGAAAGATTATGATTTTGTTATCAAAGGTGCCGACATAAAGTACAATATGCCCCTGCTTGTACAAAAGGGTTTCAAACGGGACCCCCTGCTGCTTA
>JANTGW010000132.1 GCA_024762705.1 Sulfurimonas sp. | reverse complement strand
AGCTTGAGATGTTTGAAAGAGCGTTGGACACTATGAACGCAACGATGAATGTGTACCAAAAACGCTTGGATATTGCCGAAATAAACATTGATAAAGGTATAGAAAAGCAAGTATACAGACTTATTAAGATAGGAATGGCAATCTTGTTTGTCTTTTTTGTCTTTTTTCTTTTGAAACTGGTCGTCAAAAAATACATTACAGACAATGAACGTTTTTATATGGCGAATAAGATCATTACATTTACCAATTTTACGATTATTATATTGATTTTATTTTTTAATTACATTGAAAATGCTTCTTATCTCGTCACAATTTTAGGGTTTGCCTCAGCAGGTATTGCCATTGCGATGAAAGACTGGTTCATGTCGATTTTGGGCTGGCTTGTTATAGTTTTTGGCGGTAGTATACATGTAGGTGACAGAATCCGTGTCGATATGGAAGGGATGAAATATGTCGGTGATGTTTTGGATATTTCCTTACTGCGTATGACTATTATGGAAGATATTACTTTGACATCTGTAATGAATAACAGAAGAGCAGGGCGAATAATATTTATACCGAATAACTATGTTTTTACCAAGATGATTGCAAACTATACGCACAGTTCTCTCAAAACAGTATGGGACGGTGTAAAAATAACGATTACCTTTGATTCCAACCATAAAAAAGCTATGCATATAGTCAAAGAAATTACCAGAAAGTTTTCAAAAGGGTATACAGACATTACAAGAAAGCAACTTAATAAGCTTAGACAGCACTATAATCTTAAAAATACAAATGTTGAGCCTCGAATATACTCTTTTATAGAGTCCAACGGTATCGATATAGAAGGGTGGTATCTTACAAATGCTTATGCAACATTGACGTTAAGAAGTGTGATTTCGACAGAAATTTTAGATGCATTCAACAAAGCTGATGACATTACCATTGCATATCCAACACAGAACTTACATGTATCTATGCGTAATAATGAAGAAACTTCAGATCATTCACATGAGATTATATAATGAATTCTAAAGCAAACGCCTTAAAAACAAAAAAAGTATATTTTAAAACATTTGGCTGCAGAACAAATCTTTATGACTCACAGGTGATGATGAGTTCTTTAAAAGAGTATGAAATTACAGAAAATGAAGAAGAAGCTGATGTTGTCGTTATAAACTCTTGTACAGTTACAAATGGAGCTGATACACATGTACGCTCATATATTTCACAGGTTGAGAAAAACAATGCACAGGCAAAGCTCTTTTTAACTGGCTGTGGCGCACATACTAAAGGAGAATCTCTTTTAAAAGAAAATCGCATACACGGCGTGTTCGGTCAAAGTGAAAAACAAAAAATAGATGTATTGTTGGCAAAAGAAAAACCATTTTACGAACCAGGTGATTTAAATCATATTGATGATATGGTTGTGGATGAATTCGTAGGTAAAAGCAGGGCGTTTATAAAAATACAAGAAGGGTGTAACTTTCGCTGCTCTTACTGTATTATTCCCTATGTGCGTGGTGATGCACGAAGTATGGATGAAAAAAGAATTTTAGAGCAGGTGTCCAGACTTGCTATCAACGGTTTTGGCGAATTTATTTTAACTGGTACAAATGTCGGTAGTTACGGGCAGGACACAAAGACTTCTTTGGCTAAACTAATGAAAAAAATGTCACAGATTCGTGGAGTAAGACGTATTCGTCTTGGAAGTGTCGAACCTATTCAAATTACAGATGAATTTAAAGAAGTTTTAGATGAGCCATGGATGGAAAAACACATGCATATTGCTTTGCAGCATACATCACCGACTATGCTAAAACTGATGAACAGAAGAAATGTTTATAAACAGGATAAAGAACTGTTCGAACTATTGGCAGACAAGGGTTATGCGATAGGTACAGACTTTATAACAGGGCATCCTGGAGAAAGTGAAGTGCTCTGGCGTGAAGCAATGCGTAATGCGCAGGATTTGCCTCTAACGCACATCCATGCTTTTTCATATTCAAAGCGTGATGGGACACCTTCTGCTACGATGAAACCAGAAGTAAACGGCAAAGTGGCAAAAGAAAGACTGCATGAACTTGAAGAGATGATTGCAGGTAAAAACCTTGATTTTAGAAATTCATACAAGGGAGAACTTGATATCTTGATAGAATCATATAAAGACGGACTCTATCATGGTTTTGATCAACATTTCAATAAAATTGTTGTAGAATCAAATGAGGATCTTGTTGGAAACTGGATCAATATAGACAAATATGAAGTAAAAAAGGACTTCAATTATGCTAGAATCTAAAACGAACAGAATAGCTCTTTATGTTTCTGCATTTATTATCATAGTATTGATTTTATTTGCCTTGTTAAGAGACAATGCAGATGCTATAACTCTCACACAGGCAAAAGAACTGTTAAAAAGCCACAATGTCGAAAAAGTTGTAGCTACAAAAAAATATGTTTACCTTAAAACAAAAAACGGATACTATAAAATACCGTTTTCCCAAGTTTCTCCGAGTATGTTTGCCGAGTACAAAGTAGAAATTGACAACGAATCGAATATATTGGTTTATTTGCTTATACTTGTACTTGTTTTAGGAATTGGTTCTTTGGCATTTAGACAATGGCAGAAGAAATCATTAAGTGATATATTTACTTCAAAAGAATCAAAAAGTCATTCAAATTTGCTTCCGATTGAAGGTAATGGGCATGTTGAAGCTATCAAAAGTGATGTCAGTTTCAATGATATCGGTGGCATAAGTGATGTCAAAGTAGAACTTGAAGAGATCATAGATTTTATGAAAAATCCTAAGCGCTATAAAAGTTTTGGTGCCCGTATGCCAAAGGGTGTTTTACTTGTAGGCCCTCCAGGTGTTGGAAAGACCATGATTGCCAAGGCGGTTGCTCATGAAGCCGGTGTACCGTTTTATTATCAAAGTGGTGCTTCATTTGTACAGATATATGTAGGGATGGGTGCAAAAAGAGTCCATGAACTTTTTGCAGCAGCAAAGAAAAATGCTCCTTCTATTATTTTTATTGATGAGATTGATGCTGTTGGTAAAAAGAGAGACGGTAATAGAAATGATGAACGAGAAGCAACTCTTAATCAGCTTTTGACTGAAATGGATGGGTTTGAAGGTTCTAGTGGTGTCATAGTCATCGCTGCAACAAATAAAATAGATGTTTTGGATTCTGCACTATTGCGAGCAGGACGTTTTGACAGGCGTATTTTTGTAGAGCTTCCTACAAAAAAAGAAAGAGAGGCTATACTGCTTAAATATCTACAAAATGTACCACATGATTTGGATGTAAAAGTAGTGGCAAATATGACAGTCGGATTCAACGGAGCTGCATTAGCGGCACTGGTCAATGAAGCTGCATTACTGGCTTTAAGAAAAAATGATTTTCATGTCACATTAGAACACTTTGAAGAGGTAAAAGACAAAGTGATGTTTGGAAAGAAAAAGCTTCAAGTACTTGATGAGAGACAAAAAGCATTTCGTGCAACATATCAAGCCGGAAAAGTTGTTGTAGCTACTTACTACGACATAGCTTTTGAAAAATTAATGCTCTCAAACGAAAAACTTACACCTGCCACGGATGAGCCTTTTATAAAACAGGAATTGGAATCTCGTATTAAAATGTTGTTGGGTGGCATAGCAGCATGTGATATTAAATATAATGAGCATGCCAGTAGTGCAAAAGATGACCTTGATGAAGCAAAAAAATTGGTGAAAAAAATGTGTCAAGAGTATGGAATGTGTTCATCATTACTACCAGATATAAAAGAAGAAGAGCTACTCTTAAAGAGACTTTTTGAAGAGAC
>JANTGW010000131.1 GCA_024762705.1 Sulfurimonas sp. | reverse complement strand
CTTTTATATGATGAAGAGGTATGCTAATAACAGCGCAAGGAGAGAGAGTGTATAAAAGTATTTTAATGTGTGCACTGTTTATAAATATGTCAACAGCGGCAACGGTTGATAGTGTTACGAACAGCGTATCTACACAGCATAAAAAGTTAGTTTCTTCACAGAAACGTATTGATGTAATCGATGATCAGACAAAAGATCTTTATGAAAATTATCGCAGGAATTTGGAAGAAAAAAAACGTATCGATGCTTACGATACACATATTCAATCTTTGATTCTTTCACAACAAAAAGAACTTGAAACACTCAATGCACAAATCATAGAAATCGAGAACACGCAACAATCAATTGTCCCTTTGATGCAACGCATGATCAATGCCCTTGAAGAGTTTTTTGAGCTTGATACCCCTTTTTTACTCAAAGAGAGAAAAGCCAGAGTTACTGGACTTAAAGGTATTATGGATAAAGCATCGATAAGTATTGCAGAAAAGTACCGAAAGATTATGGATGCTTACAACGAAGAACTTACCTATGCACGTACCATTGAAGCATATCGTACAACGCTAAACGGCAAAGATGGACGAACGGTTGATTTTTTGCGTATAGGAAGAGTGGCACTGTATTATCAAACATTAAATGGGGAAGAGACGGGTATGTGGGATAAGGCATCAAAAAATTGGGTGATTTTAGACCACACATATAAGCATCCTGTAAAGCAGGCAATTTTGATAGCTAAAAAACAGGCTGCACCTGATCTTATGCCTCTTCCTATAACAATACAAAAGGATAAATAATGAAGCGTATATTATCATTACTACTTATGATGACAGCAATATCATTTGCAGAAAATCTTGATATGTTTATGCAACATTTAAAACAAGATATATCTAAAGAGACAAAAGAACAAGCCCAGCGCAAAGCGAAATTTTTGGAGAAAAAGAACCAACAGTATGAGTTATTAAAAAACAGTGAAACCGCATTGGAAAAGTCTAAATTACAATCACAAGAGTTACAAACTCAGTTTGATATGCAAGAAGAGAGTATTAAAAAACGTAAAGAAGAGCTGAGAGACCGTATGGGAAATCTTGGAGAGATATTTGGTGTTGTACATCAAAACGCCGGTGATACCTCGGGGATAATCCGTAGTTCACTAGTCTCAGCAGAATATCCACACAGAACAGGGGCTTTGGATAATATGGCAAAAAGCAAAAGTTTGCCAAATATTAAAGCATTGGAAAAGTTGTGGCTTGAAATACTCAATGAAATAGTAGAGTCGGGGAAAACAAGTACGTTTAGCGCTAATGTGATTAAACCAGACGGTACCACTAAAAAGTCAGCTAACGTCACACGTATCGGTACTTTTACTGTGATTGCAGATGGAAAGTTTGTACGGTTTGATAATGGAAAGCTTATAGAGTTGCCTCGCCAGCCGTCTCAAGCTTATACAGCTTTGGCAAAAGATGTCCAGCATGCACAAGGTATCGTAAAAGCGCCAATTGACCCAACACGCGGTGCTATATTAGAACTCATGATGGAAAAACCGACATTCATGGAGCGTATAAAGCAAGGCGGATTGGTCGGATATGTAATTATAGCACTTGGAGTTATCGGTATTTTGATAGCATTGGTAAAGTTAGTCCTATTGATAACAACATCGCGTAAAGTTAATGCACAATTGAAAGCGTTGGAAACACCTAATGAAAACAATCCTTTAGGAAGGGTCTTAGGGGTTTATAACAAGAATAAAAATGAAAGTGTTGAGATAGTTGAAAGCCGTTTGGATGAGGCAATACTCAAAGAGTTGCCGCGTATTACGTCAGGAGAATCTGTGATTAAACTTTTTGCAGCCATTGCACCATTATTGGGTCTTTTGGGTACGGTTGTTGGTATGATTGAAACATTTCAGGCGATTACACTTTTTGGAACAGGCGACCCTAAGCTTATGGCAGGGGGTATTTCGCAGGCATTGGTTACAACAATGCTCGGTCTTATTGTAGCTGTACCACTCTTATTTGCTCATAGCATTGTACGCTCACGTTCAAAAAAGATTATTGAAATACTGTCTCAACAAAGTGCAGGAATGATTGCCAGAAGAATGGAACACTAAATGGTTGCTGAGTTTGAAGCAATTCTTCGATTTTTAGAGCGGGGTGGAGATATTTTATATATTATCCTTGTTTTATCCGTATTAATGTTGACGCTAATTATTGAAAGGTATTGGTTTTTAAAAATCGAGTTTCCTAAACAGAGTCAAAAGATTTTTGATGAGTGGAACCAAATAGAAAATCATAAAAATTGGCAAGCACAGCGTATCAAAGAGGGTTTCTTGTCTGAGGTAAAAAACAGTCTTGAAAGTATGCTGGGAGTCATGAAAGCGTTGGTTGCTTTAGCACCGTTACTTGGATTGCTTGGGACGGTTACAGGTATGATACAGGTATTTGATGTAATGACCATGATTGGTACAAGTAATGCACGTGCAATGGCAAGTGGTGTTTCTATGGCTACTATCCCCACAATGGCTGGGATGGTCATAGCGGTGGTAGGCATCTTTTTGGTTGCACGTTTTGAACAGGCTAAAAATATAGCGATGAATCGATTTATTGATCAATTATAATAGGATAAAAATATGAAACGGAATTATTTAAATTTTAACCAGGAAGAAGATGCTGAAATCAATATGACCCCTATGTTGGATATTGTCTTTATTATGTTGATTTTTTTCATCGTGACTACTTCATTTGTCAAAGAGAGTGGGATTTCCGTAAACCGTCCTCATGCACAGACTGCTGTACGGCAAGAGAGAGGCAATATATTAATTTCGATCACTTCAAATGGAGAAATATGGATAGACAAACGGCCTGTGGATATTCAAGCAGTACGTCCAAATATTGAAAGATTGCATGCAGAAAACCCGGAGGGTTCAGTTGTAATCGTCGGTGATGAGAAGAGTGAGACAGGTATCTTGGTTCAAGTAATGGATCAGGTGCGCTTGGCCGGTGTTGAAAATGTTTCCTTGGCAGCAAACAAGGACAAATAAAATGATTCGGTATTTTGTAGCACTACCTATAGCTGTTTTAGTGACATTAGCACTTTTTTGGGTAATGCAGTGGTTAATTGTTCCAAAGGGCGGTATTGAGAGAAATGAAATAGTGCAGAGTCTAGTTGAGTTTGTACGGGTTAAACATGAGCCACGTGCAGCAGAAGAAAAAAAACGTATTTTACCCAAACAAAAACCAAAAGAGATGCCAAAAATGAATACGAAGGTGGCGACATCAACCGATGTAACAACGCCTCAACCAGTGGCCATGGATGTTTCGATGCCATCTATAAAAAGCAGTATAGGGTTCGCAAATGGACCCAAACTTACAATACCTGCAATGAGTGTTGACTCTGACTTGATTGCATTGGTTAGGATCAATCCACAATATCCTATGCGTGCAAGGCAAAGAAAGATAGAAGGTTATGTCAAGATGCGTGTATATGTTGGTACAGATGGCAAGACTAAAAAAGTTGAGATAATTGAAGCTAATCCACCGAAAATTTTTAACCGTGCTGCAATTAGAGCCTTATATCGTTGGAAATTCAAACCAAAGACTGTTGGTGGAAAACCAGTTGAACAAACTGGTATCTTACAAATTGATTTTAACATGAAAAAGTAAATTGATGAAAAAAATATTATTTATTATCTACATAAGCCTGTCACTACTATATGCTAAAAATAGCAACTCTTCACTAAAAATGAAAAGTTATAACGTTATTACTAAAGTACAAGAGTTGATAGAGGCAAAAAAGTACCAGAAAGCAAAAAACAAATTAG
>JANTGW010000130.1 GCA_024762705.1 Sulfurimonas sp. | reverse complement strand
TTTTAGCAAAAAATGCCGTGAGTTGTGACGCTGCAGAAGTTACAGGCGAGAGATCATTCAACTGATGAAACTTGTCAAAATACTCTGCTGCATTTGGATTGGTGCTTGTTCCGGAGAGTAAGTCACGTGCCCCCTCAGCCCAGATATAACCGTCATTTGTATTGATCATAAACTGACCGTTAAAATGAAACGGTGCATAATCAGCAAACTGGTAAACCCAAATCAGGCGCATAGCGACTGAAAAGGTAAATGCTATGAGTATGTAAAAAAGTGTTTTTTTATTTTCTGCAGTAAGTTCTAACAAGAGAGTCCTTCTTTCATTTTTTCTTTTAAAGCGTTCAATTTACTTTCATAAATTTTAATATCTGCTATTTTATCATATTTACGGGCACCTTTTAGCAATAGCTCATATTTTTTCAATAATGGCTCTATGATTAGCTGTTCATGTTCAGTATTTAAAAACTTTTCCAATGTTTTTACCCGAAACCTGTCCATGCCCCAGTGTTTAAAACTGAGCTGGTCTTCATGTCCGGCATATTTTGTTATAAGTTTTTCATTAATGAAACCTATTTGTTCCCTGCAGGCAATTCTCAGCCACATGTCATAATCTTCACATACTTCCAATGTTTCATCGAACAAACCGTAGTTTTTAAACAGATTTTTATGCATTAACACGGAAGAAGGGGCAATATTGCAATATGAAATATTTTCCACAAAGGCATCTCTTCCAATTTTTTGAAACTTTTTCGGGATTTTTACTTCTTTTTCATTTCGTATCCATTTTTCATCCGTATAACTCATCAGAACATCTTTATTTTCTTGATGATACTTTACATGTAACGCTAATTTTTCACTATGCCATTCATCATCAGAGTCTAAAAATGCTATCCATTCATTTTTTGCTTTTTTTATGCCTTGATTTCTTGCTGAAGATACACCGCTGTTTTGTTGGTAATGGTAATGAAGGTTTGGATAATCGTGGATTATTTTATACGTATCATCGTTTGAGCCGTCATCGATCACTATAATTTCATCGGCTGAAAAAGTTTGAGAAAGAACCGATGCTACTGCCCTTTTTAAAAGTATGTAACGGTTATATGTCGGGATGACAACGGATATTTTGATAGTAAAACCTTTTGTAGTCCTACCAGACCTTTATTTCATTATATACACTGTCTCGCTCTACAGGTGTGAAGCCACTGTTTTTGATTAATGCCGTAAAATCTTCCAAATTGACACCGTTGGCACTTTTTGCGCCTGCAGCTGAATTAATCGACTCTTTTTCTATGGTTCCGTCAAGGTCATTTGCACCAAACTCCTGAGCAACAAGTGCCAAATTGACCGTGGATGTCACCCAGTACGCTTTTAAATTCGGTACATTGTCTAGTACCAGTCTTGCTACAGCCATCGTTTTTAATATCTCGTTTGCAGTAATTGGCGCTTCTATGTTCAAGTAATTGTTTTCTGTCTGATATACCAAAGGAATAAAACAGTTAAATCCACCCGTAATGTCTTGAAGTTCACGAATTCTCATCATGTGATCTATACGGTTTTCACGACTCTCCACATGTCCAAAAAGCATAGTGACATTGGATTTTTTACCGCGTTCATGCCATTTTCTGTGAATCTCAAACCACTGGTCAGATGTCACTTTACCTTTACAGATAAAGTCACGCACTTTCTCGTCAAATATCTCAGCACCCCCGCCGGGCATAGAGTCTACTCCGTTTTCTATCATCAGATCAAGCACTTCATCATAGCTAAGCCCGTGATGACGTGATAAAAAGTCAACTTCTGCAGCCGTTAGCGCCTTTACATGTAAGTGCGGATACTGCTCTTTAATCTTTTTGAAAATGCCTAAGTACCATTCCAGTGTCACATTTGGATTATGTGCTGAGACGATATGCACTTCTTTTGCACCGCGAGAATCAATTTCTTCGACAATTTTGAGTATCTCTTCATGGCTCATCGTGTATTGATGCGGATTTTTTCTTGTCGCAGAATAGGCACAAAATTTACATACATCTGCACACACATTTGTCGGATTGATATGACGGTTGATATTAAAATATGTCTTTTTACCATGGAGTTCCTGGCGTTTTTTATCGGCAAGCGCACCCAGTTCAAAAAAATCCATATCATAGAGTTTTAGTGCTTCTTCAAAGTTTATTCTATTCATAATCTTATACATTGCTCCTGACATTGGTCATTATTTAACATTGACTTTTTAGAGCTTTATTTTGGAGGCTCAGACCAAAGGGAGGATTTGTCCTCTAAAATGAAGGTCTAAAAAGTCTTCATACAACGCTTAAAGCCCAGGGGCTTTCCACATTGAATTCGTGATATTATCATCAACTAGCTTTAATTGGACTTCATATGCTGCTTGAAATTTAGTTTTTAGTTTGTCATAAACCTTTTTGTTCTCTAGATTCGGCTCATAGATTTTGTCCCATTTTACCAGCTCTTTTGCCGCACTGCTCAAATCTTTATAAATACCGCAGCCCACTCCTGCAGCCATAGCAGCACCCAGTGCCGTCGCTTCAGTTATGCGGGGAATTTTCACTCTGTAACCTGTAACATCTGCTACTATTTGTGACCAAAGCTCGCCTTTGCTGGCACCTCCTGCAAAAACTATTTCATCAAATTCTACGCCACCGAATTCTTTTATTTTATCCAAGTTTAGACTAGAGACTATTGCTGCATTTTCTTCTAAGCTTCTAAACATAGAAGCACGGTTATATTTCTTGGCATCAAGTCCCAAATTTAAAAAACTCGGTGCTGCGTGATACCATTTTTTGTACTTCATTGAGTCTGAAAATATCGGAAGAATGTCATAAGAACCTGCCGGAACATCCTTGGCCTTTTGCTCTAAAATTTCATAAACATCACAGCCTTTTTCTTCTGCTTCGAGCTTTTCCATGTCACAAAATGCATCTCGAAACCAGCGCATAACAAGTCCTGAGAAAAATGTAATCCCCTCAGCTTGAGAAAGTCCGGTAATCACATGTGGATTTACACGTACGCTCATATCTTTTGGCGGTGTGACATCACTTTTGATGTTGACCACCTGCTGCCAAAACGAACCGCCTAAAATCGCCACCTGCCCTTCTTCTACAACACCAAGCCCTGCAGCACCGAGCTGAACATCTCCGCCACCCATCACTACTTTTGTCTGTGTGCTGAGTCCTGTCTCTTTTGCAGCCTTTTGTGTGACATTGCCCATGAGTGAACCGGTTTCTAGAACTTTTGGAAATATGTCATCTTTTATGCCGACCTCTTTTGCCATTTGAGACAGCCAGTCTCTGTTTTTTAAGTCAAACACGCCCGTTGTACCGCCATTGCTCGGATCACTTGCAATCATACCGCTTAAACGTGCCAATATCCAATCGCCTATCATGGAAATATGAACCACTTTTTCATAAATTTCAGGACGGTTGTTTTTGAGCCATAAAAGCCGAGGCAGTGCACCAAGAGCAAAAGTCTGCCCTGAAGCTGCATAAAACTCTTCTTCAAGGTCTGTGAAGTTTTCTTTTAAGAACTTGACCTCTTTTGAAGCCCTTGCATCGACGTTGGCAACAGCCCATAGCTCTTTACCTGCCCCGTCATACAAAACAATACCCTCACGCATACTTGTAGCGCTTAAAGCCAAAATATCTTCAGCATTTATACCGGCTTTTTCAATAGCCTCTTGTATACATGTAACAACCAAAAACCAGTTCTTTTCATAATCAAAGTTCATGGAGTTTGGCACATTTTCTTCTTCTAAATGTGTCCATTCTCTTTGCGCTACTGCTATCTGATTGGCTTTCGTGTCAAAGATGACG
>JANTGW010000129.1 GCA_024762705.1 Sulfurimonas sp. | reverse complement strand
AGGTTGTGCAGTGATATTTAAATATAAAGGCATTGATGAGAGAGGAAAAAAGCTCAGTAGTAAAATAGAAGCGTTCTCTCTTGAAGAGGCAAAAGCCAAACTCAGGGCAAAAGGGATCTTGTATGAGAAGATAACTGAAGAGAAAAAGAGTTTTTTTGACGGACTGAAGCTTGGCAGGCGTAAAAAGATATCTCCCAAAGAGCTCTCAGCACTTTCACGTGAAATTGCAACCTATTTGCGTTCAGGTATCAGTATAGTCTCTGCTTTAAAAGTGATTCAGACGCATTATGAAAGTGACAAGAAGATGCGGCTTTTTCTCTCAACACTCTCAACACTGCTTGATGAGGGAAAGGACTTTTATACGGCCCTGCAAGAACAAAGTGTCATCGAATTACCGCTTTTTTATATAGAATCGATAAAAGTTAGTGAAGATGGCGGTATATTGGATGAGGTGCTTTTAGAACTTGCTCGTTTTTTAAAAGAGCAGGAAAAAATTCATAAAGAGATCAAAAGTGCCTTTGCATATCCTTCCTTTATGGTGATTGTTGCATTGTTGATGATAGCTTTCATGCTTACCTTTGTCGTACCGCAGATCACCTCTATCTTTAAAGATATGGATCAAGAACTGCCTGCTTCAACAGAGTTCGTGATTGAGGCAGGAGCATTTTTTAGCAATAATTTTCAGTATATTCTAGGTGCGATATTTCTATTGACAGCTGTGTTTGTCTTTTTAAGAAGCCGTTTTGACTCTTTTGCATACCTTGTAGATTCATTGTTGTTGAAATTGCCTCTTTTTGGTCCGATAATCCTAAAAAGTGAGTTGGCACGTTTTGCTTATATGGCATCACTGCTGACACGCTCTGGTGTACCTTTTGTACATACCATCAACCTCAGTGCAAATATTTTAGGCAATCGTGTTATTAAAAAGATATTTTTGGATGCTTCTGAGCAGGTCGTTGAAGGGAAACTGCTTTCAAAGACACTGTATAAGTCCAAAAATGTTATAGAACTATCCTTGATCCAGACCATTGCTTTAGGTGAAGAGACTTCGCAGCTTGAATCGGTACTGCATAATATATCAGAACTCTATTTTGAAGAGAACAGAGATAAAATATCCTTGCTTTTGACTCTGCTTGAACCTTCATTAATGCTTTTTGTAGGCGGGACTATAGGCTTTATAGTCTCGGCAATGCTATTGCCTATTTTTTCCATGAGTGTGCATTAAATGAAGCAAAGAAATTCACGTCATGGCATAGCCCTTTTTATCACTCTTATGTTCGTCATTGTTATGAGTGTTGCCATCGGGTATAATTTGCGACAGGTAAAAGATGCATCAATCATTGTACAAAAAGAGAAGCAAGTCTATCAAAATACGATGTTTTTAAGTGACATCTTACATCTGCTGCAGAATTCAAAGCTGCTAAATCAAATTAGCGACAATAGCGAATCCGCTGAGGCTCTTTTCGCATTTTTGTCTATTTCAAAATATATTCCTCTGCAAGTGGCGGATATGAAAGTAGAGCTTCATATTACAAGTGCACGGAAAAAATTGAATATCAATGCACTTGACAAGGGTAATGAAATGTATTTCAGGGAATTTTTTGCACATATGATGCTCTCAAACAGTTATACGGATGTTTTAAAGGACTGTATGAGCAAATTTCATGCAAAAAATGACTATAATAATTACAACAGTGTGATTTTTAATGAAAATCCATATCTCTTTAGAGAATATATTGCTTCGAAAAAACATCTTGATATTATCAATGAGTTTTATAAAAATGAGTATAATGATGAACATATAAATGATGTCGATTTTTCAAAGATATTTGCATTTTCGGCAGATACAAATGAAACAATCGATCTTAATTATGCCCAACCGGAGCTTTTAATGCTGCTTTTAAACACGACAAAAGAGCGGGCCGATGCACTGTTTAAGTTGCCAAAACCTTTTACTTCACTAAAGGATATGCAACTTGATGAAAATGAAGAGGCTGTGCTTTCAAAATTCAAAACGAGTTTTTTTGAGCCGTATTTACATATTGAAGCAGTAATAAGTAATGATGATGAATACTCTAAAATGAGTTTTGATTATGATATGAGATTGAAAAAAGGAAGTAATTTTGTCTTTGAGATTTAAGCAGGAGCATAAAAATGTTTACTTTGATGAAACAAGCTCTTTGACAGTTGAGCCCAATGTCAAATACAGATTGATTTTATCACCCCATCTTTACTGGGTGCAAAAACTTGAACTTCCTTTGAAAAATGCGCGTGAAGTAAAAAAAGTCGCACATACTCTTTTTGAAGAGAAAATTCCTGACAATATTGACTATAGTTACTATGTTTATAAACAAAATGATGAATTTTTTGTATTTGCATATGACGATAAGAAAATTCTTAAAATGATCACAGAAAAGGGAATTTCTTTAAGTGCAATAGCCTCAGTGCATTTCGCGCAGTCAGAACTTGATTCTCTTGAAGGAACCTATGCTGTAAACGATACTGAAGCAATACAGGTCAAAGACGGGATAGTGATCTTGTTGCCGCGTTCATGGTTCGGATCTTTACAAGAGTTATCAGTGGATGATATAAAAGTATCTGATAAAAATATAAAACTGCAGCAGTTTAACTCTTTTATAGATAGCAAGATACTTTATCAGGCGATGGCGGTCATGGTCTTTTTCATCATTGTGCTCACTCTTGAGTTATGGATAGTCAAAAAGGACAAAGAGAACATTACGCAAGCGAGAGAAAAAATATTCTCTCAATATGGTCTCAAGCCTACTTTGATGCAAAACAGATCGATTTTGCAGCATTATGAAACTATCTATGAGAAACAAAAAGCTTTGCGAGAATACATCATACTTCTTTTGAAATCATCATTGAAAAAAGATCAAAAGATACAAAGCATTAGCTATGTAAATGGAAAGGTCAAAGCTGTAGTAACTAATGTAAAACCGCAAGAGGTAAAAAGAATCACGGCTCTATTCATACAAAAGAAAATAGCGCATAAAGTAGATTTCAAAAAAGACAATATGCAACTGGAGATTACATTATGAATAAAGTGAACCCTTTGCATATATTGTTGCTACTAGTAGTTGCAGTCATTTTTCTAATAGTGCAAATTGAAAGAACCAAACAAGAACTCGAAGAAGAGAAAGAGATGTTCATCCAGAGTAAAGAACTGGCATTGAAAACAAAAGCATATAAAGAGCTATATGCAAAGAAGAATAGACAACAGCTTCAAAGAGTTCTTTCACAGGCACTCTTTAGAAATGCCGGTATCAAAATGCAGCAGCAAAAAGAGAGTGTCATTATTCAAGCCTCTGCATTGCCTTTATCGGTCTTGGATGCCCTTATGGGTAAAATCTTCAACGGAGCATATAAAATCGAAAAATTAGATATCAGGCGCGTTGATGAGAAACATGTCGCATTAAAATTGGAGATAAGATGGTAAAAGTAGTGAAGTTTTTTGCATATTTTTCTTTTTTTATGGTAATGCTCTATGCGACGTTTCCAAAGGCAAACCTTTTTTACAAAGCAGAAGAAGTTCTAAGTGCATATAAAATCAACATCATAAATGAAAGTCTGCATGAAGGCACTTTTTCTCTCGAAGCGGAACATTTCAATGTAGTTTTTGAAGGAATTCAAACAGCTTATGTTTCACGGGCAGATTTTTTACTACTGGGCATATATAACCGTGTCAACGTACAAGATATTGAACTCTCAGGGATGGTGAAAAATTTCTTGCCGCAAAAAATTGGAGTTGTAACTGTTAAGTACACAATTTTACATCCCTTAAAGGTTACAGCATATGCAAAAGGGGATTTTGGCGAAGCAGAACTTTCT
>JANTGW010000128.1 GCA_024762705.1 Sulfurimonas sp. | reverse complement strand
TCAAACATATTATTCTCGCTCTAAACTTTCTTTTTTTCATCGATGCTATTCACAGATTTCAAAGACATTCTTACTTTTCCGTACTATTGTCTTCTGCTTGCTCTGAATCACTTTTATTTTCTTCCTCTGTCTTCTGACTTTCAGTCACAACATCTTTCTTGATCGTCTCTTCACTTATTTTCAATGTATTCACAGCATTTTCATTATTGCTAACGGATTTGTCTATCGTTTGATTCTCCATAAAAGGGATAAGGTCATTAAAATGTTTTTTATCAAACTGTGTAAAAAAATACCAAGAACTCACACCAAGCAACAGCAAAATGAAAATGATCAACCACTTAGGTTGACTCCTATGTTCATCTACTACAGCTTGCCCTATCGGGAATAAATTCTGCTCTCCGCCTTGCCCGTAATATTCCACTGCCTGTGCTTTTAATGCACTCAGGTCGGCGTTGTATTCTCTCTCCATAATAGAGATAAATCCTAAGGTCTTAACCTTGCTTAATGCATCAAAATCCAATGCCAGAAGATACTCAAGGTTCTCCTCTGATATCTTTGTCTTATCACTGATCGCTTTTATACTGTTTTCTTCAAGAATATCATTTAACTGCATAACCCATCCTATGTATTAATATCGCTGCCGCAGCAGAGACATTGAGTGAATCAAAATCATGCTGCATTTCTATAGACACACTCTGATTGACTTTAGAGAGTACTTTTTTTGAAAGCCCCTTGCCTTCACTTCCCATCACAAGTACACGTTTGGTTTCAAACGTAACGTTCTGAACATTTTCACCATCCATGGAAGCACCATAAACAGTAAACCCTAACTGACCCAATTCATTAAATGAATCTAAAATATTCGCTGCGATCATAAAAGGCATATCCAGCATCGCACCCGAACTACTTCTGATAATCGCTGCATAATTAAGCTGTTTCACGCCTGTAGCGATAATGGCCTCTGCACCAAGAGCATAGGCTGAGCGCACAATCGCACCGATATTCCCTACATCTGTCAAACTATCAAGTACCACAATAAAATTATTTTTCTTAATTTCACTAAAAGAGCTTTCTTCAAATGCATCCAACTCTATGAGTAATCCCTGATGATTCCCTCCCTTAGACATAGACTGTGCCCATTTCTCTTCCAAAAATTTAATTTTTTCGTGATATTGGTTAAAAAGTGCTTTGGGAAGTGTACCTTTGCTGTGAGCACCCTTTTGGGCAACATATACTGTTTTTATTTTCTCTGCATGATGCTCTAACGCATGCAAACAGACTTGTTTTCCATATATAATCATGAGATAGATTTTATCTAATTTTTACTTTTAGGGGGTTGTGTGAGTTCGTTATACCACTCTTTCACACTCTTGTCACTCAGTTGCGCAAGGAGTTTTGCCTTTGGTTTAGGGGGTAAATCAAGAGAGAGAATCTCTGTGAAACTAAGACTTTTTTCACTGCTTTTTTGAGCTGATATGATAACAACCCACTCCCCGCGTATCGTCAATTTTTTCAATGTTTCATTGAGGGATACCGCAGTACCTCGGTAATAGTTTTGATATTTTTTTGAGATCTCTTTGGCCAAAAAAAGTTCTCTGTTCTCATCAATGCCAAGGATCTCTTCCAAGAGTTTTTCTAAACGGTGCGGAGACTCATAAAGCACCGTATTGTACCCATTGTTCATCGCTTCTGCCAACGCTGCGCTTCTCTCTTTTCCTTTATGCGGCAAAAAAGCATAAAAAAGAAACTTACCCTCTTCAAACCCTGATGCAGCATATGCTGTCGTCACCGCTGATGCGCCGGGTAAAACATCATACTTAATCTCATGTTCCTGTGCATAGGCCACCAGCAGTTGTCCCGGGTCTGAAATAACAGGCATGCCTGCATCACTGACATACACTACCTCTTTCTCAGCCAGCTCACTCCCAAATTCATCAATCCTCGCTTGCCCATTATGCGCGTTGAACGAAAAAAAGCTCGCATCAGGGTACGTCATATCAAACCGCTCTTCCAAAAGTCTTAAAAGCCGTTTGGTCTGACGTGTATCTTCACATAAAAAAAGTTCTGCTTTTTCAAAAAGCTTCATAGCGCGTATGGTAATATCTTGAGGGTTTCCGATAGGTGTGGGGATGAAAGTGATCATAAGGTGCCTTTAGGCCATAGTAGAAAGTAAGTGCACTACCCAAAAGCGACTTGTCGCTTGAGCATTCTACTGAAGTAAGTGCGAAGGGCTTTGCCCTTGCACGTTCAATTAGCTTAGTTTATATTTGCTTTTAAACTTCTCAACTCTACCAGCAGCATCAAGAATTTTCTCAGAACCTGTAAAGAATGGGTGACATTCATTACAGATATCAATACTCATTTTTTCTTTATTTGTTCTAATTTCAAAGCTGTTTCCACATGCACATGTCACTGCACATAGTTTATAGTCCGGGTGAATTCCTTTTCTCATTGTGAGACCTTTTTAGTTAATTTTGTGACAGGCAACTAACCTGTTCCAGTCGATGACTCTTCCTTTTTCAATGAAAAAGGGTCATTGCAACGCTCTCTGGCGAGACAATAAAGAACGATATTTTATCTAAATAAATTTAAACTTGTATAATTATTATAAAAGTATTTTACTGGCAACCCCACACACTGCACTTTCACTTTTCAAAACCAACGGTGTATCAAAGCCCACTATATTTTCAGCATCAAACAGTGCCACTTCTTTCTCATGAAAACCGCCTTCACACCCTATAACGATCGTTTCTACTTTTGAACTGTCTATAAAATTATTTTCAGAGAAGTTTAACATTTTAGCATGGGGATTGGCCTCTAAAAATGATGTTAGATCTTCTGCCTTTTCCAAGATCATCATTTCTGATCTTCCAGACTGTTGTGAAGAATTTAAAAGTATTTTTTCTAAACGCTTGAAGTCTAGTTTAAAACTTTTTTGTGAACGTTCACAGTAGAAAAAGGTGATTTTATCTACCCCCATTTCATTGAGGGTAGGCAGTACCTTTTCTACGTTTTTAGGGTCAATGACACACCAGCCTATATGCAGGTTGTTTTTTGCTCTTATCTCCTGCGTTGTACTTTCCTGAAGTTCAAGTATGACAGAACGTTTATCCAGGTAAGTAATGGTATAACGATGGAGCAGTCCATCTTCAAGATTACGAAGATATAAAGTATCCTCTACCTTATGTCTCCGTACCTTAAAAATGTAACGATGTTCGTCTCCAAGCAAAGTAAGCTGAGGCTTAGCCGCCTCTTTGTGGTAAAGATATAACATTTTAAATGTTTATCATGCCTTTGGCTTTAAAGACCATCAGTACAACCATGATCACTACGAGTAGGATCTGAACGATAGAGATCTTTACAAATGCTGCTCTAATCACCTTGAATGTATCTTCATTATCTAAATTTGCCACTTTTATGAGCTTGTGTTTTTTAATTTCAATATACATCATCACTGCCCAGACAGCCATCATAATGATCGTGGTAGCAGACCAACCGAGATCTCCTGTAAATACAGCTACAATTCCCGCAAAAGCGATCATTGTTATAATGGCTTGAAAGATCATTGTATAGATAAAAGAGCCTTTTCTGAAACCCGATGGATTTTTTGCTGTTACAAAAGGGAGGAGTAACCCTGCAACCAAAAACCCTAAAAATACTTTCACCAATAAACTGTGACCTGCTAACATCTGTGTTACTTCCATTATATATTCCTTGTTATTTGTTTGTTTAAAAGTGGATTATACCCTAATTAGCTATAATTGAACACTCTGAATACCCCAGGCACTCATAATGGGTTTTGCAAACGTAAGATTGTGCAAGAGGTTTTCAACTCCTAGCCATAGCTAAGAGGAAGT
>JANTGW010000127.1 GCA_024762705.1 Sulfurimonas sp. | reverse complement strand
CTCATTTTTGTAAATTTCATTTTTTCTCCTTATCCTTTTACAAATTTCACGGTAGTATAACACAGGTAAGTCTTAAGCTTTCATTAAAACGATGAATTATTATGAAAAATAAGATATAATTACAATATGAAACAATTAATTACAACATCACTGGCTATATCTCTCTTTATTTTGCTTAATGGCTGCACAACAGACACTCCTGTGGCTCCATCACAAAATAGTGATTTAAATAAGATTAGTGATTCAAATGGAAAAGATAAACCAGGTTTAATGCAAAAAAGTTTGGACAGTTGGCTCAAAAATGAGTGGACACCTACTGTAAGCAAAGATAAAAAAGTACAAATGAAATACTTAAAAAAAGTAGATTCAAATGTCACAACAACAGACAAAAATTCTGAAGTAAAATATGTAGAGAAAGAGGACAAAAACTTTACACTTCAAGAATATGTCGACAAGTCAGAGGCTTATTTAAAAGCACACCCTTCTGATGATAAAGACTCTCATGTTAAAAAACTAGAAAGTATGCCGGTTATCGGCAAATAAGCTTACTTACATGTAAGCTTATTTACAGGCATCCCAAGAAAGTATCGTTTTTCCTTCCTCGTTTGTCTCAGCCATTGCCATTCCCATAATGTTATAACCTGCATCCACATAATGTATCTCGCCTGTTACACCTGAACTCAAGTCACTCAAAAGATACATTGCAGAGTTACCGACTTCTTCTATAGTCACATTTTTTTTCAGCGGTGCATTGATCTCATTCCAATTGAGTATCTGCTTAAAATCACCTATGCCGGCTGCAGCAAGTGTTTTAATAGGGCCTGCAGAAATTGCATTGACACGCTGTCCTTTTTTACCCAAGTCTACTGCCATATATCTGACACTTGATTCAAGAGCCGCTTTTGCAACACCCATTACATTATAATTTACTATATATTTCGGCCCGCCGAGGTATGAAAGCGTCAGTATAGATGCATCATCACTCAAAACAGATTCCAAACGGTTCGTTAAGTCTATAAAAGAGTACACTGAAATATCCATCGCTATTTGAAAAGCACTTTTAGTCGTTTTTATAAAAGGCTCGCTGAGTGCGTCTTTTGGAGCGAAGGCTACTGAGTGTACCAAAAAGTCAATCTTTCCAAAATCTTTTTCAACTTTTGCTGCTATACCTGCCATGTGTTCTTCATTTGAAACATCAAGCTCATAAACATACTCACTTCCAAACTCTTTTGCGATAGGCTCAACTCTTTTTTTAAGTGCATCGTTTAAATATGTAAAAGCCATCTCAGCACCCTGAGCAGCACATGCTTTTGCAATACCGTAAGCGATAGATTTATTGTTTGCAAGACCTACAATAAGACCTTTTTTTCCTTTCATGAACATGTATATATTTTCCTTATAAATAAATTTATTTTTTTTCTAATTCTTCTGCTGCTTGTATCATTGAGCAAAAATGATCAACATACAGTGCAGCACTGCCTACAAGTACACCGTCAACATTCTCAACTGCTAAAATATCTTTCACGTTGTTTACTTTTACGCTTCCTCCATACAGAAGCGGTGCCGATGATTTTTTCTTCAGTTCAGAGTGTATCTCTTGTATATCTTCAAATGTAGGTACTTTACCTGTTCCGATTGCCCATACAGGTTCATAAGCAATAATGAGGTTTTCATAGTCTGTATCAATGCCTTCATATTGATTAAATATATATGTAAGCATCTCTTCATGTGAACGCTCCCTGATTTCAAGCGGTTCACCGACACAATAGATAATCTTAAAACCCTGCTCTTTAAAATAATCGAATTTTTTGGCTATAAACTCTTGTGTTTCACCTAAAATATGGCGACGCTCGCTATGCCCTATCAGTATAGTTTTAATGTCGAACTCTTGGAGATGTTCCAAGCCTATTTCACCCGTAAAAGCACCCTTTTCAACCGGATATGCATTTTGAGCACCCACGGTCACAGTTGTATCATAACAGTCAAGTGATGAAGTTGCAGGAAAAACTATGACCTCTTGTGAAGTGTCATGTGCACATGTTTGTAACTCTTTCATATAGTTATGTGTTGCACTTCTGGTGAGGTTAGTTTTTAAATTCGCTGCAATAATCATTTTAATCCTCTTTGTCTTCGATTTTAACCATTAAAGGTTCCACACCTGGTAGTACTTTGCCTTCAAGCAACTCTAACGAAGCTCCACCGCCCGTTGAAATGAAACTGATATCTTCATCCACGCCTACTCTTTGTACAAGGTCTGCCGTGTCACCACCACCGACTACCGTTGTCGCATAGGTATCGGCTACAAAATGTGCGATTTTTGATGAACCACGTGCAAATTTTTCCATCTCATAAACACCCATAGGTCCATTCCATAAAACTGTCTGCACATCATTAAGTGCTTCTCTGTAAAGTCTTACTGTTGCAGGTCCTATGTCAAGTCCCATCCATGTTGTCGGGATTTCTTGTGATGTCACAATCTTGCTCACTGCATCTTCTGCAAACTTTTCTGCAGCTATCACATCTACAGGAAGGTAGAACTTCACACCGAGTTTTTTCGCTTCGTCCATAATGTTTTGTGCTTCACCCAGTAAGTCGTCTTCAACCAAAGAGGCCCCTATTTCATAACCCATCTGTTTTAAAAACGTAAAAGCCATTCCTCCACCGATAAACACTTTATCAACCCTTGGAAGTAAATTAACAAGTGCTTCGAGTTTACCTGAAACTTTGCTTCCACCGATTATAGCGGCAAAAGGGCGTACAGGATTATTCATCAATTTTGAAAAATACTGAATTTCACGCTCAAGCAAAAAACCGGCTGCTTTATGTTTGTTGTCAAAATACTTTGTAATTCCGTGAACTGATGCATGCGCACGGTGACTTACACCAAAGGCATCATTAACATAAAATTCAGCCATTGAAGCAAGTTTCTTTGATAACTCCGGGTCATCTTGTGTTTCCCCAGGTTCGAAACGCAGGTTTTCAAGTAAAAGGACTTCGTGTCTTGGTAAATCTTTTGCTTTTTGCATAGCGTCTTCACCCACAACATCTTTTGCCAATTCTACATGACGCTTTAAAAGTTGCTGTAAACGACGGGCAACAGGAGCCAATGAATACTTTTCAACCACCTCACCCTTTGGTCGTCCAAGGTGTGATGCCAATATAACAGCACAATCCAAGTCCAAACAGTAATTTATAGTAGCAATGGCAGAACGTATTCTACGGTCATCAGAAATATTTCCAAACTCATCCATAGGCACATTAAAGTCACAACGGATAAAGACTTTCTTATCTTTTAAATCTAATTTCTTTAATTGTAATAGTTCCAACTCTTTTCCTATTTTGAAATATGTAATGCCATATCTATAAGTCTTGCCGAATAACCCCACTCATTGTCATACCATGCCATGACTTTTATCATATTTCCACCGATGACCTGTGTGAGATCTTCTGCAACGATAGAGCTGTATTTGCTTCCAACGAAATCTTGAGAAACTCTCATCTCAGTATCCATCAGTAAAAGACCTTTTAGCCTGTTGTTCGCCACTTCATTAAACACAGCAGTCACTTCTTCTTTTGTCGTATTTTTAGAAACAACAACATTTAAATCGACCATAGAAACATCAGGTGTCGGAACACGTACAGACTGCCCGTGAAGTCTTCCTTCAAGCTGAGGCATAATAAGGCTCATAGCCTTAGCAGCACCTGTTGTCGTAGGAATCATATTTATTGCAGCAGCACGAGCACGACGTTTGTCTTTTTGATGTTTTACATCAAGGATCTTTTGATCATTAGTATAAGAGTGGATAGTCGTCATCAAACCTTTTTCTATTCCAAAAGCATCATCAAGTACACGCGCTACAGGACCAAGACAGTTTGTTGTACATGATGCGTTTGAGACGAT
>JANTGW010000126.1 GCA_024762705.1 Sulfurimonas sp. | reverse complement strand
CATCTTTATAGCCTTCTAAGACTCTCTTTGCAATTTGTAATGTGTGCATAATTCCTCTTTTTGTTGAATGTATCATTATTGCATGATATTCTAAAATTTTTTATAAATAATTACTATTCTTCGTTTATCATGGCTAATTTGGCAACTATATCATTGATACTGTCATTATAGAGTTGCTCCAAGAACGGTTCTAGTGCTTTTGCATCAAAAGACGGTTTTATCCATTTTCCACTTTTTTGTTTAAAGTTAAAGGTAAGTATTTTATTGCCTCTTTTTACCTTCGCCTGAACAGCGATTTCACCTTTTAGGTTTTCATCAAAAGTTTTGGTTGAGTTATATACAACTTTAACATCCTGTATATAAACCTCTACAACCATTGCTGCCTCATTTTGGGAAACATTTGTATTAAACCCGGCAACATTCAAGGCATATATCAGTCCGTCTTTATACTTTTTTTCAAGATTTTCTTCATTATAAAGAGGAAGAGTCTTTTTAGAATCTACAATCACGTAACCAATTGTCGCTTTTTCACTTCTTATGTCTTTTACATGTAAGAGATGAACAGAAACATTTTGCTTTACTCTTTCTCCCTCATATTCTCCTTTGTATGTTCCTAAAGACAGAGGAGAGTTTTTATAAGTGCATCCGCTCGCAAAAAATGCCAATAAAACTGCATAAATAAACTTTTTCATATTCAAGCTCCTTATTAAAAATAAGCAGCTATGATAGCATATGCTGCAAAAAATACCAGATGAGAAATACCTTCAAAATAATTTGTATGCCCCTCATCTGTCGTTTTCCAAACCAATATGATTGTTAAAATTAAAGCACCTATTTCAAGTGGATTAAAGTCAAGTGCCAGTTTGATGTTTGTAATAAAAGCCAATAACATAAGCACAGGGACCGTAACTAAGATTGAAACAGTCGAAGCACCCATTGCAATGTTGACAACTCGCTGAATCTCATCATTTTTGGCAGCTTTAATGGCTGTAACTATCTCAGGAGCTACTGCTATTATGGCAATAATAAGACCGGAAATACCCGCAGAGATTCCATGTTCTTTAGCCAGCTTCACCCCGTCATTTGCAAAGACTTCTGCACCTAAAGCGATTATAGCAATAAATATAAAAAGAGAAAAGATAAGAACTATATTGTTAAATTTATCAAAGATATAATCATCTTCTTCCTCTTCTTCATCATTTTCTTTCATTTTTCTTTTCATTCTGAAAATTCTGCTGCGTGCAGTCTGCTTAAAAAAGTGGGTATGTGTTTTTGTCTGAAAAACTACAATAACCACATAAAAAATAAAAAGAAGCAATGCAATCACTTGTGAAGCCTCTATAACATTGTGCAGTTTATGTTCTGAAGAACCTAATAAACTAGGAACGAGTAAAGCGATTGATGCAACATATAAAATAGTAGTATATGCACTTGATGTCTCTTTGTTGTGCTCTTGCTCTGTAAACTTCAAACCGCCTACAAAGACCGCTAAACCTAGTAAAACATTCATATCCACAATCACGGCTGAGATAATACCGCCCTTTACTGTGTTTACAACTTCTGGCGATTCATGTACCTGAAGCAAAATGATGTAAAGTAAAATAATCTCTACAACAACAGCACTGAAAGTCAATACAAAACTGCCATAAGGCTCTTGCAGGCGTTCTGAGAGTATCTCTGCAACTTCAGATACTGTAAGAGACAAAGCACCTATGCCAATTGCCGCAAAGGTAGTTGAGATGATCTTTTGTCCATGTTCATGAAAATAAAATGCAAAAATAATTGCAACAATTCCGATGAATATATCCCAATAATCTTCGGCATAATAAAAAAAGCCTTTTTTATCAATACTTGTTTCCATGCTTATTTCCTTATAATAAAATAACTGAAGCCAGACCTAAAAAGCTGAAAAAGCCTACTACATCTGTTACTGTTGTTAGTATAACCGTACTCCCGACAGCCGGATCAACATTTAATTTTTTCAAGATGAGTGGAATTGAGGCCCCGAAAAAACCTGCCATCAGTAAGTTGATTATCATTGAAAGTGCTATGACAACTCCAAGCATTGGCATTTTGAACCACAAATAGGCTATCACACCTATGACAATTGCATATACAGTTCCATTGAAAAGTGACAGAATGACTTCTTTGATTATAGTTTTTCTGGCATCACTGCCCTCAATGTCACCAAGAGCCATTTGTCTAACCGTTACCGTAAGTGACTGTGTTCCTGCATTTCCCCCCATAGAAGCGACTATTGGCATAAGTACCGCAAGTGCTACGAGTGACTGTATAGTCGCATCAAAAAGCCCTATGACCAGTGAAGCTGCTATGGCAGTCAAAAGGTTTATCCCAAGCCAGATAGCACGTGACTTTCCGATAGTCCATAAGTCCTCTTCTTGCTCTGCCTCATCATTAACACCGGCCATGTTATACATTTGCTCAGTCGCATTTTCTTCTATGACATCATAAATATCATCAGATGTTATACGCCCTAAAAGTCTGTTGTTATCATCTACAACCGGAAGCGTTGAAAGATTATAGTTAGTAAACATTTCAACGACTTCATTTATTTTCGTCTTATGGTTAACGCTGAACTCTTTGAGTTTTTCAGAGGGAATATCTTTAAAAGTAAGATTTCTGTCAAATATAATCAGTTCTTCAAGTCCGACTGAACCTATGTATGTACCTCTGCTGTTTACTATGTGACAATGCCAAACATTATCGAGTTGATTGCTTTCTTTTAACTCCTTAAGACGTTTCAGTGCAGCATCTATCGTTTCATTCATCTCTGCTTTAAAGAGTTCTGTCTGCATATGTGCACCGGCTTCATCTTCTTCATAAGATATAAGCTGCTCTATGATTTTCTTGTCTTCAGAATCAAAACTATCTATGATATCCTGCGCTATTTCTTCATGCTCGTCACTAATGACCTGTATGAAGTCTGCTGCATCATCTGTGTCCATCTGCGCAGTAATGTCTGCCAAATCTTTTAGACTTAGATGTTCACTTATTTCTTCTTGAACATACTCCGGCATCTCTGAGAGGACTTCCGCAAAAAGTTCATGCGGTACCTCTTGTATAATTAGAAAATATTGCTCATTGTCAATTTCTCTGAGTTTTAACAGTAACTCTGCAATATCATAAGGATGCACATTGCTTTTGTCGTTTTCATATTCTTTGATTATCTTTTTGAGTGTTGTGATAATCTCATTGACATCCATTGCAAATGTGTCTTCCTCCATTTGAATTGTCATTCGTGTTCCTTAGTATTTGTCATATTTTGTAAACTTGTTATATCGTATCACCTGATTTATCTCTTTTATGTATGCTTGTCCAATTTCAGAGTACTTATCAAGCCCCGGCGTGATCTTAAAAGGCTCCTCATGTTTCAAGCGCAACTGACGAAATTTCTTATATGCCCTTCCTGTCGCCATTGTTCTATAATATGCCCAGATTGCATCATCAAGAGAGCTGAACTTTTTAAGCCAGATAGTTTTCTTACCTCTTTTTTTTCCTGCTGCAATTCTAGGCTCATTTGGATTTACGCTCCACATACCAAAAGGGTTTACTCCTTCTCTAAAAAACCTTGAGGTTCCCCAGCTGCTTTCCATTGCAGCCTGGGCCAAAGCAATACTTACAGGATGCGGTTTAAGTCTCATTAACAAATCTTCATCACTGCTGGCTCTAAACTTCTGTTTTAAGTTCTCTATTCTGTCTTTATTCTTATTTTCTCTTATATCTTTGGCAACCTGCAGGTAACGCTGCATCCATTTACTGTGAACTTTTTGAATAGGTGGAACAAAAAGTGCCCGAAACCTTGCTTTTTTTTCCTGTACGGTCATCTTTTTCGGTATAACGTCTACACTGTACTTTTGTGCTTTATTCTGTGTATCTGCTGCAT
>JANTGW010000125.1 GCA_024762705.1 Sulfurimonas sp. | reverse complement strand
AAACTTTTAGGATATCTCTATGTATAATTGGCTTTTATGGTTTCATGTTATCTCTTTTATATCCTGGTTTGCAGTGCTGTTTTATCTGCCTCGTATTTTTGTATATCATGCAGAGAACATTGAGAATGAAGGTTTTGTGAAAGTGGCAAAGATTCAGGAATTTAAACTCTTCAAGTATATTGGCGTTCCTTCTATGTGGGCAACACTGCTGAGTGGTGCAGGACTGATATATTTAGGTGGTTGGATGAGTGCACCATGGTTACATGTAAAGCTGCTTTTAGTAGGTTTTTTGATAATTTTCTTCTATTCGTTAAACAAGTACCGGATAGAACTTGAAGAAGACAGATGTACAAAAAGTGGCAAATTCTTTAGAATGTATAATGAAATACCGACCATTCTAATGCTTGTGATAGTAGCAATGGTGGTATTTAAACCTTTTTAGCTTTTTTATCTCTCTCCACGTTTTTTTGCTTTAAAAAGCAGTGGTGTTCCCGTGAAGTTAAAGGCTTCACGAAGCTTGTTCGTGAGGTAGCGTCTGTACGTGAAGTGAAGCCCTTTAGGCTTGTTCATAACGATGGCAATTTTCGGCGGTCGTGTTTCATACTGCGTAGCATAGTAAATGCGAATGACCTGTCCGTGCATGCTAGGAAGTGTATGACGGCGTAGTGCACGTTCCACGACCTCATTGAGTTTTGATGTCGGGATTCTTTGTGAATAGTTCTCATTTATCTCTAAGATCATATCATGAAGCTTGTCAACACGTTGATGTGTTTTTGCAGAGAGTGTAAGAATAGGTGCATAAGATAAGAATTTAAACCTGTCACGTACCTCTTTGATGATCTTGTCATGATCTTCTCTTTTTGCGATGTCCCATTTGTTTAAAACTATGATACAAGCCAGTCTATTTTGATCGACCAGTCCTGCAATTTTTTCATCCAAATCCAAAAACGGCTCACTTGCATCAAGAACGACAAGTGCCATATTTGCATTTTCTAGCATCTCTTTTGTACGCATAAGGGCAAATTTCTCAATACCTACGATTTTACCACGACGACGAAGTCCTGCCGTGTCAACGAAGGTAAGCTGTTTGTCTTTATAGTTTATAGTCTCATCTATGGGATCAATAGTCGTTCCCGCAACAGAACTTACAACAGAGCGCTCTTCACCCAAAAGAGCATTAAGCAGTGAACTTTTTCCGACATTTGTACGACCGATAATGGCGATTTTAATATGGTTGATGTCATTTTCATCAAACTCTTTGATGCGGTCATTTTGCGCAAAGATGGAGTCATCTTCAACTTCTTCTTCATCCCAGTAGATGTAGCCGTCATCTTCTTCATCCTCAGCATATTGTGCAAAGAACTCTTCATCGCTGAGTTCTTCTTTCTCTTCTTCTATAACTTGTACTGCAGATTCATCTTCTTCTTTTATGATGTCACTCTCAGGCAGTTTGTCATAAATCCAGTCAAGCAGTTCGACGGTATTTCTGTTATGTGCGACTGATATACCAAAAATAGCATCTGTTCCAAACTCATAAAATTCCCAGAGCTTCTCTTTCATTTTGTCATTGTCTATCTTGTTGACAACAAGTGCTACATCTTTATCCATGGCCTGGAGTTCATAAAAAAGTTTTTTATCTTCTTCTTCAGGGAGTCCTTTTCCATCCACCATAAAAAGAATGATGTCAGCTTTGTATGCGGCTTTGAGAGACATCTCTTTGATTTTATCAAAGAGTTCACAGCCTTTATCGAGCCCTCCGGTATCAAGTAATTCGGCTTCTTTATCAAGAATTAGGGCAGTCTTTCGTTTGATGTCACGTGTCGTTCCTGCAAGATCAGAAGTAATGGCATCACGTTTTTTTACCAAACGGTTAAACAGTGAGCTTTTCCCGACATTCGGACGGCCGATAATTGCGATTTTTTTCATGAGAGAACCTTGTAAACTTGTGAAGAGTTATAAATAATTTTTGAAATTATAGCTAAATTGCAGGATAAATGGGACACAATAGAAAAACTCCCATCAAAGAGGGGAGTTAAGAAGAGTGGCTACTCTGTTGGAAACTCTTTTTCCAGGTTTTCAAGTGCCTGTTTTGATTGAAACTGCTGCCAAAGAGCATCATCATTCTTAAAACTTGAATCCACTGTCTTTTTGTAGGCTTTTTTTACTTCTTGGTTAACACTTGCTTCAGGAACGACAACGAGCATATATATTGCACCCGATGGAGCATTCCACATATCTATGGCTTTTGAATCTTTTAAATCTACTTTTGCAACCTGTTTTGTAACGGCAGTCGTTACCTTGTCCACAGTCTCAGCTGAACCGTTACCTGTAGCTCTTGTAAAACCTTCTATTTTATCTTTGATCTTACTCTCGATCTGCTGTGCCAGATCAGAACGACCGTTCATTAAAGCAACACGACGCATATGCGCAATACCCGCCGCACTCTTTTCAGCAACACCTACACCTGCATAGTATCCGGGAACTTCAGGAATACATGTCCATTTAGGAGCCTCAACACCTTCTTGCTTACATGTAAATGTTGGTGTATATGTTGTCTCTTTCTTTGGTTCTACTTTTTTAGAACTACATCCTGTCATTATTGCTGTTACAATAGCGAGTAGGGCTATATTTTTTATGATTTTATACATTTATATCACCTTATACTTGATTTTGTATAGTATACTAACATAAATCTTTACCTATACTAAGGGAAACATTGAAACACTATTATTCATATGAAAACTTCAGAAATGATACTTTAGAACTTATACAACAGACAAAACAGTTTGCACCAGAAGCGATTATAGCTATTGCAAGAGGTGGTTTGACTATGTCTCATTGTATGGCAGAAGGATTAAATATTCGAGATGTACAGAGCATAAGAACAGAGCTGTATGACGATGCATGTAAAAGGGAGGAATTGTCACACTTTGGAGAGTGCGATCTTAAAAATGCGCAAAAAGTATTGGTTGTGGATGATATAGCTGACAGTGGAGAGACGCTGGATTTTATTATGAAACATTTAAAAGCAAAGTTTCCTCATATTACATTTAAATCATGCACACTCTTTTACAAAAAAAGCTCCATTTACGAACCGGACTTTTGGATCAACGAAGCAAATGCCTGGATAGAATTCTTTTGGGAGAAGGATTTTAGTTAATCATTCGCCGCGACTCTTTTTAATCATCTCATAGGCTTGATTTATCTCTTGGGTTTTAGCAGTTGCCTCTTTGATATACTCTTCACTTTTGCCTTGTGATTTAATGATGTCTGGATGGTACTCTCTTACAAGTTTTCTATATGCCTTTTTAATTGTACTCATATCATCATTTTTACTTACACCTAGAACCTTATAAGCATCATCAAGTGTTGCTTGAGGCTGTACGTTTTTCATCATTGCTTCGAACTGGTCAAAAAGTGCATGGTATTTGTTCGGGTCAAATTCCAAAGCCTCGGCAATGGTTGCTAAAATATCTTCTTCACTTTGAGTTACTTTGCCATCCGCAAAAGCTAATTGAATTAAAAAGCCCATGAACTGCTCTTGTTGTGCCTTATTGCGTCTGAGAGCCTCTCCCAAGTGATGTGCAATCTCTTCTATGTTGTCCTGACGTTCTTTTTCTTCTTTGAAGATCTGCTTTAAAATCTCTTTTGTTTTTTGCGGCTCGGGAAATACTTTTGCTATGTCATCGAACATGATGCCGACTAGCTGTGCTTCAAGCGCATCTACATGCCCATCAGCCTTTGCAACTTTGGCAACAAGGGCTACAAATAGTCCCAGGTCACTGTTTTTAAGAGATTCATAGGAAATAGAAAAATCTTTAAATGCTGCTTGTGAATATTGTGCTGTATAGCGTCCGTAACTTTTAAATATATAGTAAAAAACTGCACCTAAAAGTGCAAAAAGTAGAATGTTTGACATAAAA
>JANTGW010000124.1 GCA_024762705.1 Sulfurimonas sp. | reverse complement strand
TAAATGTAGGGCCATTTCCGTATCCCACTTAGATACATGTAAAATCAGCCACTTTTTAAAATCAGTTTCCAGAAAATCCTGCAGTTCAAGTGGGCTTTTTAAAACCAGCCATCTTTCAAAGAATTTTGCAATTTTTTCTCTCATTGTATCATGGTCATTTTTATGAACCTGATAATTACTATAGTTATTTTGCTGCATCATCTCTTCTTCTGTACCAAAATGATCTTCTACATCAAATAAAACGACCTTAAAAAGTTCATCAATTTTTTCTATATCTTTTTCTACAACTGCGTCATAAAAACTGTTAATGATTTCAATTTCTTCATCGTGAAGCATATTTATAACTTCATTGCTAACCTGTTGCACTTCATTTGGTTTAATTAACATTTTACTTTCTCCTTTTACTTGCAGCAATACGCTCTAACATTGAGTCAAGATTACCTGTTGATCGTATTTCAATGACTGATGTCACTACACCATGCAATGCTACATAGCGTAAATATTCTTCAAGTTCTTTTGCCCCGCTCTCTTGCATTTTTTCTTCAAGTGTCGCTTTTTGAGCTTTAGTTATACTAAATCCAAGTTCTATGGTTGGCTCATCCTGCGTAGAACCTGCTGGAGATATACTAAAAGGCTGTGCTTTAAGTGCTGCAACTTTCAAATAAGAGCGAACATCATCAAAACAATTTTCTTGTGCCCTGATATCTATTGTCTCCTTTTGTGCAGGTGTTACTTTAAAATTTATATCAGTTTTTTCATCCATAAATATTTATTTCCTTCAGATCATTTATATACAATGTTAGTATAAATCCACTTAAAACACCATACAACAAAGCACTAGGTATTTTTTTCCTTAGCTATTACAAAGAATGAAAAAGTAGATTATTAACAATATCCACTTTTTAGCACCGTAGAGATAAAATCAAACTATGAAATTAAATGATATGACCTTAAAAACGCCCTACCTTAAGCTAGACAGTGATTTTTACAGTCTGACTGAGCCTCAGCCACTTGATAAACCTTATCTCATAAGTTTTAGTCATGATGCTGCAAAACTGATTGGTTTAGATAGTTCAACTTGTGACGACCCTTCATTTGTTGCACTTTTAAACGGTACCTTTACACCTAAAGGCACACAAAACTTTGCAATGTGCTATGCGGGACACCAGTTTGGGCATTACAATCCTTGGCTTGGAGACGGTAGAGCATGCAATCTAGGCAGCATTAACGGTTGGAATTTACAGCTTAAAGGCAGTGGAGATACTTTCTACTCTCGTATGGCAGACGGTAGATCGGCAATAGGCTCTTCTATACGTGAATATTTAATGAGTGAAGCTATGCACCATTTGGGTATTCCTACAACACGGGCTTTGGGCATCATAGGCTCTGAATCTGAGATACTGCGTGACAGTATGCAAAAGGCTGCCATAGTCATGAGAATGGCAAAGAGTTGGGTGCGTTTTGGTACTTTTGAGTATTTTTATTATACAAAAAAATATGACAAGCTTGAAGCACTTGCAGAATATGTCATCAACGAGTCCTACTCTCACTTAAAAGATGATGAAGACCGTTTTTATAAAATGTTTTGTGAAATCCTTGAAAAAACTGCCACTCTTGTTTCAAAATGGCAGGCAGTAGGGTTTTGTCATGGTGTTATGAATACGGACAATATGTCCATTGACGGTGTGACAATTGATTATGGTCCCTACTCTATATTGGATGATTTCAACTACTATTATGTTTGCAACCTTAAAGACCGTGCAGGAAGATACAGTTATGGTGAACAGCCAAATATATCCTACTGGAATCTCACCAAACTGGCAAAAGCATTATCTCCCATAGCCGATGAAAAACGTATGCAAAAAAAACTTGATGACTATGGAGCTTTTATTTTTCCCCAAACTTATGTTGATGAGATGCGTAAAAAACTTGGCCTGCAAAAGAAGCTAAAAGAAGATGATCAGCTTATAGAAGAACTTGTGGGGGCATTACATGATGCATATGTGGATTACACACAGTTCTTTCGAGCACTCAGCCACTATAAAGGCGATAAGTCAGAACTCTACGATATAGCTATGAATCCGGTTGCTGTTGACAAATGGCTGCAGTTGTACGACAAACGTTTAGAAAGAGAAGAAATGTCTGCAAAAAAGCGAAATGAAACCATGCTAAAAGTCAATCCAAAGTATGTTTTAAAAAACTATATGCTTGAAAAAGCTATAATAATCGCAAAGAATGGTGATTTTTCAATGATAGATACTTTGTTGCATATTGCACAGCATCCTTTTGAAGAATTACCTGAATATGAACATTTTGCACAAGAAACACCGGAGCACTACAAAAACATTGGACTCTCATGTTCATCGTAGCAACTAAAGGAAGTATATGCCATTAGACCTATCTGAATCTCTCGTTGTCGGTATATCTGCCACTGCCCTGTTCGATCTTTCCCAAGCGGACAAAATTTTTCAAGAAAAGATGCAAGAAGACCCTGAAACAGCCATCGAAGAGTACCGCAAATATATGCTGAAAAATGAAGATAAACCTTTAAAAGACGGTACTGGTATGCCCTTGGTCAAAGCACTTCTAAACCTAAACAAGTTTCAAAAAGAAGGTGAAGCACCCATCGTTGAAGTCATAGTCATGTCAAGAAACAGTCCAGAAACCGGTTTTAGGGTACTTAAAGAGATAAGAAGACGAGGTTTACAAATCTCCAGGTCTGCATTTACAGCGGGTGAATCGAATGTTGATTATCTTGAAGCTTTTTATGTTGACCTGTTCTTGACGACAAATGAGGATGATGCACAAAAGGTCATAGACAGTAATGTGTGTGCAGCAGCAATAGTTAAAGCTCCGCCAAAAAGTGCCAAACATCTTGATGAAAACCAAGTTCGTTTTGCTTTTGATGCTGATGCCGTTATATTTAACGAAGAGAGTGAGATCGTCAATCAGACAGAAGGTTTGTCAAACTTCCATGCCAATGAAGACAATAAACAAGATACGCCACTGGCAAGCGGACCACATGCCAATCTCTTGATAAAATTATCGAAAATGCAAGAGCGTCTTCCCGGTCGCATAGAACTCTCACCAGTCAAACTTGCCATTATGACAGCACGAAACAGTCCTGCTGAGATGCGGGTGATAAAAACACTCAGAGATTGGAATGTATATGTGGATGAAGCTTTTTTTCTCGGAGGGCTTGAAAAAAGCAGATTTCTAAAGGCTTTCAAACCACACATATTTTTTGATGACCAAGACTCACATCTTGACCCTGCAGCAGCAGATATCCCATCTGCCAAAGTGCTTTATCCGAGTAATTCACCTTTAAAGCAGTTGATCAAACAAAAAAAGAAAAAGAAGAAAAAATAAATTTCAAAGGAAAAAATATGTCAGATACACTAGAACTAAACAATCAAGAAGCAATAAAAGCTTTTTTACAAAACAACGATATCAGCTTTGATGATGTTATGAACTTTACTAAACGTTTTGAGACAGCTTACTATGTTGGTGACAGTAGAAAATTTTATGAAGAAACAACAGTTGGATTCAATGTTCTTGATACAAACACAGTAAATGCTTTGCTTGTAGATATAAACGGCATTGAATTTGAAACAGAATTCAGAGTTAAAGAACAAACGTTTGAATATGACGATAGTAATGAAACCCTAACCATACAAGGCAAGGATTCACAAAAACACAACGAAGAGTATAAGATCATTATAAACAGTCAATTTTTAGATTTTTAATTTATTGTTTATAAACTGTTCAGAAAATATTCTGCCCTTTTCTTTAAAAAGTTCTGAAACTTCGGGTAGATATACTTCATCTGTACTCACAGAGAAGAGCTCCAGCCATCTTGTAAAGCTCTCTCTTGTAATTTGCGGCAGTTTAATATGTGCACCTATAAAATTGCCTTTATAGGTCTTTTCTC
>JANTGW010000123.1 GCA_024762705.1 Sulfurimonas sp. | reverse complement strand
TTTTTTCTGCCAATGCTTTTTGCTTTTGAATATATTGTATTTGTTTTTCCATCTGCTCTATATTGGCTTTTAACTCTTTTTTATGCTCTATCATTGCCAGCTTATCTGCTTCAAACCTGTAATCTTTATATACAAGGAATAGATATGTTGTAAAAAGCATTATGAGCGTTATAAAGAAAAATGTAAGTACGATTTGCAATTCCGGAGTGAAAGGCGTTTTTTTTCTTGGTTTTATATAACTGTACTTCATAAACCAAGCTCCATTTTTGCCAATTCACATACTTCTATCCCAAGGTCTGCTTTTCTTACATAAACATTGAAGAACATCTCTTCTTCAAGATATTTTTTCAGATCATTTGTCACCCCTGCACAATCAGCTACATAAACATTTTCAATAAACCTGCTTTCATATTTGTCATCTTTGTAAAAGTGTGCAACTGCCGTCTGAATCAGTGTAAATCTTTGATAGTCTTCATTAAAAGCTTCGCTCTCTTCATCTTCTGGTAGTACCTCATCACTTTCACGGAGTTCTTCTTCCACATCTTTACTCTCTGAGAACTCATTGATATCTTCTAGAGAATCCAAATCTTCAATATCATCAAATGCATCCAATGTATCCATATTCTCTTCTACATCTATATCTTCAAGATTGATTCCCTCATCAAACTCCAAGTCTACATCTTCATCCACTTCATCACCGAGCACAATGTCTTCAGCCTCATCACCTGTAAGAATATCCAAGTGTTCTGCATATAAAAGTTTTGAATTTTCAAATACTGCTACAGATATAGAGCCATCTTGAACAAGAGCATACATTGCAAGATTATTATTGATTTTATCCTGAAAAAAGTTTGCCAAAACAACAAAAGGGGAAAATATCATGTCAATCCCGACATCTTCATACTTATGCTCTATCTCATAAATATCATTTTTTGCAGTATAAAAAGTCCACTTATTCTCAAAACATTTATATTCTGACATTGACAGATCATAATAGTACCCTAACCTGTTTTTTTCACAGGTTGGAATAGCTCCCTGAACTATGGAAGTATCCAAAAAGGATATATAAAAATATGGAGATTCTTTCGTATACTCAGTTATGAAGTCATACATTTGATCATTTAGTACAGTTGTCTGAAACTCTGCACTTATTTCATCAACAGTGCCTTTTTTTGAACACATTTCTATATGAACAAGTGTTCTTTCTCTTTCAACAACAATATTAACAAGGACTTTAAGATATAAAGATTCCAGTAATGTACTCAACACTAGCTATCCCCTAAAGGGTGTGCTTTGTTGTAATTTTGTTGTTTCAATGCACTGCCTAATTTTGTATATATCTGCGTCGTAGCCATTGATGAATGTCCCAACAACTCACTCACATCTACTATTGGCGCACCTCCATTGAGCAGTGAAGATGCATAAGAATGACGAAGCTGGTGAGGCGTTACTTTCAAAGCTACACGCTTAAAGATTTTAGTTATCATATATCTTAGACTATTTTCGCTTAATCTTTCGCCATTTTTCTCAAAAAGAAATTTTTTTGCCGTAAAAATCGACAAATATTCATCAATAAGGCTTTTAGTGCTTTTAAGTAACGGAATATCTCTTTGCTTGCTTCCCTTCCCTGTAACCCGAATCCATTCACTTGAAATATTTTCAAGTTCCAAAGAAGAAAGTTCAGAGATGCGCAATCCCAGTGTATAAAGCATGCTCACAAGCAGTTTTTCCTGCAAATCACACTCTTTTAGTGCTTCTAGGATGTGTGCATGTGAAACAGGTTTGGGTAATGTTTTAGCAACTTTAATACTTTCATCGGCCTGTAACATTACATGTAAGCCCTGCTCATTTAAAAATTCGCTGAAACTTCTTATGGCACTTAACTTTTTACTGATTGTTTTTGCATTAAGTCCGGATATTTTAATTCTGTAAGGCATCAAATTAAAAAGAATCTGTTCTTGTTCTTCTATAATTTCTATATAACCAAGTGCTTCATCAAGTGCATCCGCATAGGTCTTAACGGTTAACTCAGAATAGCCTCTGAATTCCTTTAAAGATACGAGAAATTCTTGTCTGTACCTATCTAGTGACTTTTTCAAGGAGTTTCTCGAAATCGTTATAGTATTTTGCAGCTTCATTGACCAATTTCTTATCCGTAATTACACTTGGAGCAAGTTTTTTATATGAGTCCACCATTATCTGGCTCATCATTTTTATTCTGACCCTGTCTGCATCACTGACTGTATCTTGTGAGGCAATTTCATTGATTTTCGACATATATTCTTTTGCCTGGTCTATGTACTTTTTATACTTCATCGAAGTTTTTGACTGCGCCATGATTGTCGCTGCCATACGATTATATATATCCATACTAAAAGCCTCATTAGCCAGCCTGTAAGCTTCTTCGTAGTCACCTGTTTCATAATAGTATTTTGCCTGTACAGACTTTTGGTATGAGGGATGTGTCAAAAAGTATATGCCCATGATTGCAATAAAAAGAGCAGCCAGTGCAGGAAAAAGAATTTTAATGTTCATGTTTAAGTAACCCCTCTTTTATCAAGGTCCTCGCCTCTTCAAGTTCAAGACCTTGTATATCTATCAAATCACTGATGTAATAGTTTATTGTACCAAAAGGTTTGGGAATAACAAACTTATCCCATGAATTTAACTGCCAAAAGCTGCTTGGCTTGATTTCAACTAAAGTAATTTTCACATCTGCTTTTTGTGCCATGACTATTATGCCATCGGCCACTTCATGTCTGGGACCCTTAGGCCCGTCAGGAGTAATACCCAGATCATATCCCTCTTTTAAAGCCTTTATAGCCTGAAGGAGTGCTCTTGCTGCATTTCTTCTGCTAGAACCCCGAATGGTTTCAAAACCAAAAAAACTGAGAGTTTTTGCTATGAGTGTTCCGTCAAAATGGTCAGATATTATGAGTTTTACATGGGGAGTTTTTCTGTAGTGCAAATAAGCGTAGGGAATCATTAGAAGTTCACCGTGCCAACAAGCCATAATGAAGTTCTCATCAGAAAGCTTCGCAGGGGCATGAAAGACTTTTTTGTTAGTAAGGTAAAGGGCTCTTATAAATAAAGAGCCTATAAAAGGCAGAAGTAAAAGGGCAAGTTGTCTGCTTATCTTCTTAAGCAAGGATTTCGCCTGTTAAAATTGTTCTGCCGATTGCGGTAATTTTAACATCTCTAAACTCTCCTAAAAGTTCTTCGCTTCCCTTGACCTTGATAACAAGGTTGTTGTCACTTCTGCCTGAAACATAATTGTCTTTGTTCAGACTTTCAAAGTAAACGCGGAAGGTCTTGCCAAGATACTTGGCATTGATCTCATCCAAGAGTTCATTGTGTAAAGACTGCAAATACGCAAGTCTGTCAGATGCCACATCTTCATCAACTACATTGGTAAAATGCTCCGCTTCTGTCTCAGGACGAGGCGAATACTTAAACGAAAAGATCTGATCGAACTTCACTTGTTTCATAACGTCTATGGTATCTGCAAAATCTTCATCGCTCTCACCGGGAAAGGCTACAATGATATCTGTCGATATACTTACTTCAGGACACTCTGCACGCAGTTTTTCAACTCTGTTTAAGAACCACTCTTTCGTATAACCACGCTTCATGTCTTTGAGCACTTTTGTTGAACCGCTTTGCAGTGGCATATGCATCGATTTACATATCTTCGGATTTTTTGCAAACTCTTCTATGAATTCATCATCCATATGGAAAGGGTGTGGTGAAGTAAAACGGATGCGTTCAAGACCCTCAATTTTAGAGAGTCTTCTTAAAAGTTCAGTGAAGTTCACTTTTTCATGTTCACTCGACGAAAAACGACGGCCGTAATTATTAACATTTTGACCAAGTAAAAATATCTCTTTGGCTCCGTTTGCAACAGCACGTTTTGCTTCATTTATGATCAATTCATCA
>JANTGW010000122.1 GCA_024762705.1 Sulfurimonas sp. | reverse complement strand
CACTGTAAGCTGTTTGGGCGTTGTTTATTTTATTTATTTTTGAAAACTTTGCTTTTACATAGTCTTTGTTGAGCTCACCTTGTTGTTGCAGCAGTTGCTGGTTGTTTAATGCTTTGTAGTTAGAAATATAGTTTAAGGGTATTTTTGTAGAAGATGAAACAATCTTGTCAAGTTCTGTTGCAAATGACCTGTTTTCATACAAAGAACTTTTTTGATATTCTTTTTGCGTACTTTCATCGACTTTTGGGGAAGGTTTGTGTGTTATGTATGTGTTATAGGATGAAACAAACATCTTTATCTCCACCTGTTAAATTCTACGCATTTGTTATATTATAGCATAAAAATATTTTAAGTTTGTTATAATTATAAAAAAACATGTAAGGTACAAAGTATGAGCGTAAATATAGCCATAGTAGAAGATGAAGAAGATTTACTTGAACTGCTTGAATACACTTTGCAAAAAGAAGGCTTTGAAACAATAGGGTTTTTAAATACAAAAACCGTTACACAAATACTTGACGAAGAAGAGATAGACTTGCTTATAATGGACAGAAACCTTCCGGGAGTGGAAGGGAGTGAATTCGTTGCCAAACTGCGTGATGACGGCTTGGATATACCGGTTATATTTTTAAGTGCCAAAGACAGCGATGAGGATATAGAGAGTGGTTTCTTACGAGGTGGAGATGATTATATTACGAAACCTTTCAATATGAAAGAGTTAGTACTTCGCATTCGTTCTGTATTGAAGCGAACTTCAAAAAAACTCCATGAAGGAAAACTGCTTTTTAGAGACTTACTGCTTGATAAAAGTAGTAGAACGCTAAGTGTCGCGGGCAATGATGTTGAGGTCACAAAACTTGAGTTTGATTTGTTGAGTGAATTTATTTTAAACAAAAACAGTGTATTGGACAGAGATTATTTACTTGAGAATGTATGGGGTGACAGTGAAAACTACCAGTATAAGACAGTCAATGTCGCTATAAACAGGCTTAAGGAGAAAATAGACCCTGATAAGTCCAAAGATTACATACAAACAGTCCGCGGAATAGGTTATAAAATATGCTAAAACTCAAAAAAGATATCTTGTTGACTTTTATTGTTACATTTTTGAGTAGTATTGTCATTCTTTATATCGCTGCATATGTTTTGCTAAAACGCTTTTTTTTGAAATATGCAGATGCTACTTTTATGGGCCAATTTAATGCAGTATGGGTAGATATTGGTTTTCTTTTTATTGTCGTGTTTACAGTGGGTTACTTTATTATAAATAGATTGCAAAACAGAATTATGCAAGACACGTCTGAAATCCAAAACTATCTTGAAGCCATTGACGCAAAAGACTATGATGCAGTACTTCAAATAAAATATTATACAGAATATCTGCATATAGCGGTATTGCTGAAGAATCTTGTAAAAAGAGTCAAAAACAAGGACAAAAAGAAATAAATATTAATAACAAATTGACATATTTTTAAGCTTCTTAATTTAACTTAGTTATATTTTTACTTTCAGGAGTAAAAATGAGAGATTTTCAAAAAATTATAGAAGTTTTAAAAGAGCATATCGCTGATGAGAAAAAATCAAAAGTATATGACAAGGATGTGGCAGAACTGCTGCATATTACACAGTCTAATTTTGCAACTATAAAAAAGAGAAACTCTACGCCTTTTGCAGAGATATTACAATACTGCCATAAGGAAGGATTGTGCTGCAGTGATATTTTTTTTGATTAGATCTTTGACTGCACGGTTACTTTTTTTGCCTCAAACATCTCTATGGCCTTTTGTATCATAGGCTCTTTTGTTATGTCTGTACCGTTAGTTTCATCTTGCATAGAAGGCTCATCGCAGTTGGAAACACAGCTTGCAGCTCCTCCGGTCTCTACATCGCCTACAGTAGAACCACTTTGCATTTCAGGTTGTGATACTTGTGGTGCCGACGTCTCTTCGTCTGGCTCATTTTTAGGCTCTTGTGTGCATGCGATGCCCTTTATTTTTGTTTGAAAGCTGAATGTTTCTCGTACAAGCTGTTTGATGACAGAATAACCATGCTTGAGTACTTTTTTACACTCTTCATTTGCACAACTCTCCCATGTAAGAGTATCATTTTCATAAGAAACAAAGCGTATATTATTTGTAAAGCATTCTCCAAGTTCATAGTTTCTGTCTTTTATCTTTGCTATGAGTTCATTAAATGTGACAAGATGCTGATTTGGAGCTGTTTCTTCTTGAGGACTCTCTTGAAGTTCTACTTGTGGTGTCTTTTGCTCTGGCATTTCATTTGCAATCTCTCCATTCATCTCAGGCGTAGTTTCTTGTACTTTTATTTTTACTGTAGAAGCTACCTGCTCCTCTTTTTTTTCTTTTATATCAGCTTGAGGAATTGTTATGTCTTGACGTTTTACATCTTTTTCAAAAGATTCTATCATCTGGTCAATTTCACGTATCTTAAGTGCTTCTATCATTTTGAAAAATATCATGGAAAGCACAAAAGAACCGTCAGCATTAATGCTGAAAAGATATTTTGATTCACTGAGAATTCTAAAAAACCTCTCAAGTACAAGTGTAGAAAAAAGAGCATCCTGATTATACATTTTGTCTTTGAGGTAGGCTATGAGTTCATCTACAACCATCTCACTTTCGTAATCTTCGAGTTCTTTTGTGTATTGTACGAGTTTTGCATAGTCTTTTGCAAAAACAGTATTGAAAATTTCACTGATAAATTTTGGATCAACAAGTCCCAGCATTTCTGTTACTGTAGTGACGTCAACATGGTTTTTAGAATATATAATGGCCTGGTCAAGCAGGGTAAGGGTATCGCGAAGGCTCCCGCTTCCGCTTCTTGCAAGAATTTCAAGAGCATCGTGCTCATACTCTATGCCTTCAAGTTGGAGTATATGGGCAAGGTGGTCTATTATTTTGTTTGTCGCGATACTTTTAAAGCGAAAATGCTGGGTTCTGCTTAAAATTGTCGCCGGTAGTTTGAGCGGGTCTGTGGTCGCCAGTACAAACTTGACATATTCAGGTGGTTCTTCAAGTGTTTTCAGCAGAGCATTAAAAGCCTCTTTTGTAAGCATATGTACTTCATCTATGATAAATATTTTGTATCTGGCAACGGCAGGTTTGTACTTTGTCTGCTCGATGAGGTCACGAATATCGTCGATTTTACGACTGCTCGCTCCATCCATCTCTATAATGTCCATATGACGGTTCTCTTTTGCCATTATACAGTTAGAACATTTGTCGCAGGGTTGATGGCTCATCCCTTCTTCACAAATGAGTGCTTTTGCAAAAATACGGGCCGTTGAAGTTTTTCCACTTCCTCTGAGCCCTGAGAAAAGATAGGCGTGCGAGAGTCTATTTGAGTCGAGTGCTAGCGAGAGAGTTTGCGCAATCGTCTCTTGACCGATAAGTTCATCAAAATTTGACGGACGATATTTTCTGGCTAAAACTTCATGCGCTTCTTTCAAATTCAGGCTCCCATAGTTAATTGTATATATTTTATCAGATAGTGGGTTAAAAGATAATTTAATGAAATTATTTTTCCTGATAAATCAAAGGTACAAATACAAAACCTGCATATTCCTCTTTTCGCACTTTTGTATCTGAAAGCTTTTGAAATTTAAAAATAGAATTTCTTACAGGAATAACCAGGGTAGCTCCAATTTTAAGCTGCTCAAACAATTCTACAGGGATTTCTGGAGCACTGGCAGAGACTAAAATTTTATCGAACTGTTCTCCTGGTCTGCCAAGTTTTTCTCCTGCTTTTTCGATGTGACAATGGTTAAATCCAAATTGTGAAAGATTCTTTTGTCCTATTTCTACAAGTTTATCAACACGGTCCATACCTATCACTTTCCCTGTTTCTCCGACAATCTCACATAATAAAGCGGTGGTCCAGGCTGAGCCTGAGCCGATATCGAGAATAGAATCTCCTTCTTGCGGCTCAAGCAG
>JANTGW010000121.1 GCA_024762705.1 Sulfurimonas sp. | reverse complement strand
TTTAAGATACCTTTGCTTACAAATTTGTGTATTTGTTGGTTAGCAACTTTAAATGCTGCCTGTGCTTCTTCTTTGTTACCAGCTTCAACTGCTGAACTAACTGCTTTTACGATGTTTTTAAGACGAGTTCTATAGAAACGATTACGTTCAGTACGAACGATAGTCTGGCGAATTCTCTTAATTGATGACTTGTGATTTGCCATTTAATGAGTCCTTTTTGGAATTTAAGTGCGAAATATTACCTTAAAAATAATTAAAATTAAGTTAAAGGGTGGTAAAATGGCTCAAATTAAGACAACCGTTTACAAAAATGCTGAAAAAAAGAGAGCGAATCCTCCTTGCAGTCTGAGTCTCTTTTTTTCACCCTTTGTGTAAACTACTATAATAAAATGAAGATATTTTAGAAAGATGGATGGAGTGGAATATGAAACTATTTGGTACTGATGGTGTGAGAGGTGAAGCCGGGTCTTTTTTAAGTGCTCCGGTTGCTATGAAGGTGGCTATGGCTGCAGGGATATATTTGAAATCATCAGCAGTGACCAATAGGATTCTGGTTGGGAAAGACACACGAAGAAGCGGTTACATGATAGAAAATGCCATTGTGAGCGGTTTGACGGCCATAGGGTATGATGTGATACAGGTCGGACCGATGCCTACTCCTGCTATTGCCTACATTACTGAAAATATGCGATGTGACGCAGGAATTATGATCTCGGCTTCTCATAACTCTTTTGAAGACAACGGGATCAAGTTTTTCAATGCACATGGAGATAAATTTTCAAGTGAAATTGAGCAGGAAATAGAAAATATATATTTTGATGATGTTTTACTTGAAAAATCCCAGGTCACAGGCAAAGCAATAGGAAAGGCCAAGCGTATAGATGATGTCATAGGACGTTATATAGTACAGTTAAAGAACTCTTTTCCGGTACATATGACGCTTCAGGGTATGCGTATAGTACTTGATACTGCAAACGGTGCAGCTTATAAAGTGGGCCCGACTGTACTTGAAGAACTTGGAGCGGAAGTTATTGTTTTACACAATAAACCAAATGGATTTAACATAAATGATGACTGTGGCGCTTTACATACGAAAGATCTTTGTAATTGTGTAGTGAAATATAGAGCGGACCTGGGTATAGCACTTGATGGTGATGCCGACAGACTTGTTGTCGTAGATGAAAAAGGTGAAGTGGTTGATGGTGATCAGCTTTTGGGTGCGCTTGGGGTTTATATGAGTGAACACAATAAACTTACAGGAGGAGGTATTGTTTCTACTGTGATGAGCAATCAAGGTCTTGAAGACTATATGCACATGCACAATTTGGAGCTTTATCGTTCAGATGTAGGTGATAAGAATGTGTTAGAAGTAATGAAGAACAAAGGTATTAATTTTGGTGGAGAGCAAAGCGGGCACATTATAATAAATGACTATGCAAAGACCGGTGACGGACTTGTGGCAGCACTTCAAGTCCTTGCTCTGCTTATCGATAAGAAAAAACCGGCTTCACAGCTTCTACGTTCATTTCCTTTATACCCGCAAAAGCTTGTGAACTTACATGTAAAGACAAAAAAGCCTTTGAATGAAATTAATGCACTGGATGATAAACTCAGCAGTCTTGACAATGAAGGTATTCGTCATCTTATCCGATATTCGGGAACAGAAAATAAACTAAGAGTTCTTTTGGAATGCAAAGAAGCGGACATAATGAATGAAAAAATGGATGAAATGGTAGAATTTTTTAAAAAAGCACTCAATGAAGAATAATAACAAAATGCTGCGTCTGTCTGCAATAATGCTCTTTAGTCTCGCAGGCGTGTTTATCATCGATCAGAATATTAAGAGCTTGTTTGTAGAGGGCTTTCGCTATTATACGGACTGTATAGACTTGATACTTGTGTATAACAAAGGAGTTGCCTTTTCAATGTTCGCATTTTTGGATGAGTATTTAAAGTACATCCAGCTTGCACTTGTGAGTGGTGTTTTTGTTTATATACTTTATCTTAAAAAGCTGTGTTATGCTTTGCCAGGAGGCATACTTTTGGGAGGCGCATTTTCAAACATTTACGACAGGTTCATACACGGCGGTGTGGTTGACATGGTTTATTGGCATTGCGGCTTTGAGTTCGCTGTTTTTAATTTTGCCGACGTGATGATTGATATTGCAGTTGTATGGATACTTATTTTGAATTTCAAACCAAGTTTATGTAAAAATTAATCGTAAAAAAAATACATTTTTGGTATAATTGCTTAAAATAATAGTATGGATATGATACTAATCACAAAAATAAAAGGAAATTGATGGAAATCAAATCAAATAAAATTAATGGTGCAAATGCTCAAATAGAAGCAACAATCCCTATGGATGAGGTAAATGCAAATACTGAAAAAATTGCTAAACAACTCTCTAAAACTGCTAATGTTCAAGGTTTTCGTAAAGGAAAAGTTCCTGTTGCTATCATCAAAAAGCAATATGGTCAGAAACTTGTTGAAGATGCTGAAGCTGAAGCTCTTCGTGAAGTTCTTGCAAAAGGTTTGGATGAGTTAAAAATTGACAATGCATCTTTGATTGGTGAGCCAAGTATTTCTAAATTTGAAAAAAGTGATGATAAAATTGAAGTAGCTATAAAAATAGCAATGCGTCCTGAGATTAATTTGGCAGATGTAAAATCTTTAGTTCCTGATTTCAAGAAACCGGAAGTGACTGACAAAGAAGTGGAAGAAAGAATTAAAGAGATAGCTGAAAATCAAGCACCTTTAGTTGATATTAAGCGTAACCGTAAAATGAGAGAGGGTGATACGGCTGTTATTGACTTTGAAGGTTTTATAGACGGAAAAGCTTTTGAAGGCGGTGCTGCTGAAAACTTTGAATTAAAACTTGGTTCAGGGCAATTCATTCCTGGATTTGAAGATCAGCTTATCGGTGTAAAAAGAGATGAAGAAGTTACTATCAATGTAGCTTTTCCTGAAAACTACGGGTCAGATACACTTGCAGGAAAAGATGCAGAGTTTAAAGTAAAAGTAAACGGCGTTAAAGTAAAAGATGAAGTTGTTATTGATGATGAACTTGCTAAAAAACTTCTTCCTGGTGAAGAAGATGTTACACTTGACAAACTAAAAGAAGAAGTAAAAAAAGCATTAGAGCAAGAAAAACTTACAAAACTTTACAATGAAGAACTTAAGCCGAAACTTCTTGAAACATTAGTAGAAAAAATTGATTTTGATTTACCTGAATTTGTTGTTGAACAAGAAATTGATATGGCAGTAAACAAAAAAGCGTCACAAATGAGCGAAGATGAGATTAAAGAGCTTCGTGAAAATCCTGAAAAACTGCAAGAACTTCGTGAAACTTTCCGTGACGAAGCTGTAAAAAGTGTAAAAGCTACGTTTATCATTGATGCTTTAGCACAGGAAATGGGTATAAAAGTAGAAGAGCAGGAAGTAATGCAGACTATCTACTTTGAAGCAATGCAAATGGGACAAGATCCTCAAAAAGCTTACGAGCATTATAAAGAAGCAGGGTATCTTCCGGCGATTCAGATGTCAATGGTAGAAGACAGAGTTTTAACAACTCTTTTAAATGAAAAGTTAGAAGCATAAATTATGAGTTATATTCCTTATGTAGTTGAAAAAACAGGGCGTGGTGAGCGCTCTTATGATATTTATTCTCGTCTTTTAAAAGATAGAATTGTTATGCTAAGCGGAGAAGTGAACGATTCTGTTGCTTCAACCATTGTTGCGCAGTTTTTATTTCTTGAGGCTGAAGACCCTGAAAAAGATATCTATTTTTATATTAATTCTCCGGGTGGAGTTGTAACTGCAGGTATGGCTATTTTTGACACGATGAATTATATTCGTCCGAATGTAGCTACCATCTGTATAGGTCAAGCTGCATCAATGGGTGCTTTTTTACTTTCAAGCGGTGAAAAAGGCAAGCGTTATGCTCTTCCACATGCAAGAATTATGATTCACCAGCCTCTTGGCGGTGCACAAGGTCAGGCAACAGATATCGCAATTCAGGC
>JANTGW010000120.1 GCA_024762705.1 Sulfurimonas sp. | reverse complement strand
GCTTCATACAAACGCGGGAAAAAAGACCATGCACTGAGCGGTCAGACAAATACAGATCTAGCGGACATAGCACCACTTCGAGCAAATACAGCACTTAATTATGAATATGCCAACAATTCCATGGCTACGTTAGAGATGCAGGCGAGCAGACGCTGGGATAAAATAGATGATGACAACGGTGAACAAGTCCTTGCAGGCTGGGCAGTGTTTAACGCAAAAGTCAAACATGCAGTGAACAAAAAATTTGATTTTACACTCGGTGTTAACAATATGTTCAACAAAACATATGCACAAAGCAATACCTACACAGATTTAACATTGATAACTGCAGGCAGTGGAGAAAAACTCCTGTTAAATGAACCGGGACGCTACATCTATACAAACCTCGATTTCAAATTCTAAACCCTAAAAGTCTTGATGACTTTGGGTTGCTTTTTGGCTAAAGCACTTCTTCATAAAAAACAAGCTAAAATCACTCTATGATAAAAAGATACCCTACGAAAAAAATATATGTCGGTAATGTAGCAGTCGGTGGTGATGCACCTATTTCTGTGCAGTCTATGACCTACTCTGACACACATAATGTTGCTGCAACTGTTGAACAGATAAACCGTCTGCACTTTGCAGGAGCTGACATTGTCCGTGTTGCCGTGCCTGATATGGAAGATGCACTCGCACTCAAGGCCATAAAAGAGCAGATTTCTCTGCCTCTTGTCGCAGACATTCACTTCAACTATAAACTCGCACTTATTGCAGCCGAGTCTGTGGACTGCATCCGTTTTAATCCGGGAAATATAAGTGACAAAAGTAAGATAAAAGAGATAGTAAAAGCATGTCAGGAAAGAAATCTTCCTATACGCATAGGGGTGAATGCAGGAAGCCTTGAAAAAGAGTTCGATGACAAATATGGTCCGACAGCGGAGGCTATGGTCGCATCGGCTGAATACAACATCAAGTATCTTGAAGACCTAGGTTTTGAAGACATCAAGATATCACTCAAAGCCAGTGATGTGCAAAGAACAGTCGATGCCTACAGAATGCTGCGTCCTAAAAACCACTATCCGTTTCATTTAGGCGTTACAGAAGCCGGAACCATCTTTCATGCAACGGTAAAAAGTGCCATAGGGCTTGGAACACTCTTACTTGAGGGGATAGGTGACACTATGCGTGTTTCCATCACCGGTGAACTTGAAGAGGAGATAAAGGTCGGCCGTGCAATTTTAAAAGACAGCGGTGTAGCAAAAGAAGGCCTTAACATCATCTCATGTCCAACCTGTGGAAGGATCGAAGCCGATCTCGTCAGTGCAGTCTCAGAAATAGAAAAAAGAACTGCACACATAAAAGCCCCTCTTGATGTCAGCGTAATGGGCTGCGTGGTCAATGCAATAGGTGAAGCCAAACATGCAGATGTAGCCATCGCATATGGAAAGGGTAAAGGGCTTGTTATGGTAAAAGGCGAAGTCGTTGCCAATTTGGACGAAGAAGAACTTGTAGAACGTTTTGTACATGAAGTCGAAGATATGGCAGGAAAAGCATAATGCAGGACAATCTTTATAATCTCGCTTTTGAGCGTAGTGTTCTTAGTTCCATCATTTTTGAACCAAGTCAGTTCGACGAGCTCAGCGTTGCGCTTTCAAAAGATGACTTTTATCTGCCTGCACATCAGGATATATTCCAGGCTATGCTCACACTTTTACAAAAAGACCAGCCCATAGATGAGGAGTTTATAAAAAAAGAGCTCATCAAAGCAAAGAAATTCGATGAACAGGTCATGCTTGAAATTCTCTCTGCAAATCCTATATCAAATACCAAAGCCTATGTTGACGAGATCAAAGACAAATCACTCAAGCGCCATCTTTTAACGCTCACTACAGAGATAAAACGCGTAACCGTTGAAGAAGAGTTACCTTCTGCAGAAGTTGTGGACATCGTAGAGAAGAAACTCTATGAGATCACACAGGACAATCAAACAAGCGACTTTAAAGACTCTCCGAAAATGACCTTTGATACGATGGAATACATCAAAGAGATGAAAGCCCGTGGCAACTCTGTACTTGTCGGCGTGGATACAGGCTTTAAAGAGCTCAACAAAATGACGACAGGTTTTGGCAAAGGTGACTTAGTTATCATTGCGGCACGCCCTGCAATGGGAAAGACTTCGTTTATACTAAACACCGTGAATTCTTTGATTCAACAGGGAAAAGGTGTTGCTTTTTTCTCACTTGAAATGCCAGCTGAACAGTTGATGCTGCGTTTACTTTCCATTCAGACCTCTATTCCTTTGCAAAAGCTTCGTGTCGGTGATATGAACGATGACCAGTGGTCCAATCTCAACGGAGCTATTGACAGGATGAACTCTGCAAAACTCTTTGTGGATGACCAGGGAAGCATCAATATCAATCAACTCAGAAGCAAGCTTAGAAAACTCAAGAACCAGCATCCTGAGATCGAAATAGCCGTTATTGACTACCTACAGATCATGCAAGGAATCGGTTCACAAGACAGACACTTGCAGGTATCTGAAATATCGCGTGGTCTAAAAATGCTTGCCCGTGAGCTTGAAATGCCTATCGTTGCTCTTTCACAGCTCAACCGTGGGTTAGAGAGCCGTAATGACAAACGTCCAATGCTGAGTGATATTCGTGAATCGGGTTCTATTGAGCAGGATGCCGATATTATTCTTTTTGTCTATCGTGATGATGTTTATCTTTATAAAGAAGAAAAAGAGAGAGAAAAAGCGGCAAAAGCGGAAGGCAAAGAATTTACTCCTACCTATGTTGAAAAAGAAGAAGAAGATGCCGAGATCATTATAGGAAAACAAAGAAACGGTCCTACGGGTCATGTAAAACTTGTTTTTCAGAAAAAACTTACCCGTTTTGTCGATGCACCTGGATATGCACAGGGAGTTGAGACCGTATATGAAAATGTCGATACCAAATCGGCAAATATTGATATGCCGCAGGTAGAGATGCCCTCGATTTAGATGAAAACATTAGAGAAAGTTTCACTCTTTAGCTCAAAAAAAGACGTCTTTCTCTTTTTTGTTTTCATTCTCACTCTTTTTATTTTCTCCCTCTCATATGAATACTACAAATACAGACAATTCACAAAATTTGACTCTCAGCTTGTCCAAGCGACTGTATTAAAAGAGTATGAAAAAACAAAGCTCACAAAAAAAGGAAAAATAAAACACTACACAGTTTTAAAACTAAAAAGTGATGACGGACTGAGCTTTTATACTATAGCCCCTAAAAAATTTAAAAAACTTAAAAATAAGCACTTGCAACTTGAAATCTGGGCAGGAAGTATCAGCTTTAAAGAGTACCTCAAAGGCTTTTTTGCCTTTAGCAAGATCTTAAAAATTGATGAAGAACCGACTCTTAAAAATAAAATTGCTTCTCATATAGACACACAACATGATAACAATGAGGTTTCCAGACTTTACAAAGCATTGTTTCTTGCTCTGCCTTTGAACACATCCATACAAAAGCAGTTCTCCAATCTTGGAATTTCCCATCTTATAGCCATCAGCGGTTTTCATTTAGGTGTGCTTGCCGCTTTACTCTTTTTTATTGTGAAATATCCTTACAAAATTTTACAAAACAGGTACTTTCCATACAGAAGTTATAAAAGAGACAGTTTTGTCATTATCACTCTGTTTTTACTTGCCTACCTACTTTTCTTAGGTTCTCCACCATCGCTACTGAGAGCCTTTGTTATGCTTATAGTGGGTTTTATACTCTATGACAGAGGCATTCAAATCATCTCTATGCAGACACTGCTTATAACTGTTCTTTTACTTTTAGCCCTTTTTCCAAAACTTATTTTCAGTATAGGCTTCTGGCTTTCTGTGAGTGGAGTATTTTACATATTTTTATTTCTTATTCATTTTAAAAATATGAGCAAAGTAACACAGTTTATACTACTGCCCTTTTGAGTATACCTGATGATGCTGCCTTTTTCTATGGCAATATTTGGCAATTTCAGCTTATACCACCCGTTCTCAATCCTTTGGACGACACTTTTT
>JANTGW010000119.1 GCA_024762705.1 Sulfurimonas sp. | reverse complement strand
CGATGTCCTTTGCAGGGATAAAGTGGTCGAGTACAATAGAAAAACCGTCAGGATTTGCCAGTTTTTCAGCACCGCTGTCTTCAAAAGCTTTAATAGAAATTGGTGTTGTAATATCGTTACCGATGACCATGTCGATGTCACAGCGAATGATTTCACCCGCTTTAACTTCACGACCGACATGCTGTGAGAATATTTTTTCAGTTATAGTTTGCCCCATGATGGTTAACCTCTTATCATATAATTAATTGTGCGATTATAGCATAAGAGATTTAAAGTGATATTTTACGCTGGGCTAGATCTGATATTTAATAGCCTTTTTAGTAAACTCGCTTGAACAGAAGAAGAGCGCAATGAAAACAGGATTGAACTTTATAACATCATCTTCTAGTGTTTCAAAAACATTAAAAGTGAATCCTTCACCGTCTTTTGGGTTTTGAGGTAAAACTTGAAACTCAAGAGGTGCAAGTGTTTTTGCCATATTGATGATATTTTTTTGTCTTTTTGGATTTAGATTGTTGCTTAAAATATTGAAATCTTTTTCCTGGGCTTCTCTGTGAGCGACAAGAATACTTTGAATTAAATCCACTTTATCCTTGAAAACTACTTTGTTCCATTTTATTATTGTATTGTTTGAAGAGATTTGACAGTTTTTTTGCATAAGTGGATGAGGTTTTTTTGAGCGCATTGCTTCTATAAGCGCTAACAAGTAGTTTATCCCACCCACATTTTTTGCTGCTTGTGTCATAAAAAGGTGGAGAGATTCTTTTGTCTGTAGTGTCTGATTGTTGAAGTTGCACATTGTATAGTTTTCCTTATAAGTTTCATATTATAGCATTATTATTTGCTGTTTCAATTCTTAAAGTAAACATGAACTCAGTTTGGCTTAAGCAAATCATAATGACAAAGCTATTATTATGTCAAAACTAAAAGAAGACAAAAATAGTCTTATTTAAAAACAAACCCAATTTAAGAGGTAAAAATATGCAAGTTTATTTAGATAACAATGCTACTACAATGTGTGATCCACAGGTAGTAGAGGCTATGCAGCCATTTTTCAGTGAAATATACGGAAACCCTAATTCACTACATAAATTCGGTACGGCTTCACACCCGTATCTAAGAAAAGCAATAGACCAGGTTTATACAGCATTGAACGCGAGTGACGATGATGACATCGTATTTACTTCATGTGCAACTGAGTCAAATAACTGGGTTTTAAAATCAATCTATTTTGATCAAATAATGAATGGTGAGAAAGACCATATCATTACAACTGAGGTAGAACACCCTGCAGTACTTATGACATGTAGATGGCTGGAAGAACAAGGTGTGAAAGTGACATATCTTCCTGTTAATGAAGAGGGGATTGTTGAACCTCATACTGTAAAAAGTTTTATTACGGACAAAACTGCACTTGTAAGTGTTATGTGGGCTTCAAATGAAACAGGTATGATTTTCCCTATTAAAGAGATCGGTGAGATCTGTAAAGAAAAAGGTGTCTTGTTCCACTCTGACGCTGTTCAGGCAGTTGGTAAGATTCCGGTTGACCTGCAAGATGTGCATGTAGATTTTTTGAGTATGTCTGCGCACAAATTTCATGGTCCAAAAGGAATAGGTGCTTTATATATCAAAGATTCTCAAGCACTTTCTCCATTACTTCACGGTGGTGAACAAATGGGGCACAGACGTTCTGGAACTCTGAATGTTCCTTATATCGTAGGTATGGGAAAAGCGATAGAACTTGCTACAACAAACCTTGAAGAAACAATGGCTTCTATTCGTGCTAAACGTGACAGACTTGAAGATGCACTTTTAGAACTGAGTGATACATTTGTAGTCGGGAGCCGTGAAAAACGTACACCAAATACTATTCTTATTTCAATCCGTGGGGTTGAAGGTGAAGGTATGCTTTGGGATTTAAATAATGGTCAAATCGGAGCATCTACAGGTTCTGCATGTGCTTCTGAAGATTTGGAAGCAAACTCTGTTATGCTTGCAATCGGAGCTGACAATGAACTTGCGCATACAGGTATCCGTTTATCGCTTTCAAGATTTACAACAGATGAAGAGATAGATTATACGATAGAACATTTTAGAAAAGCAGTTGAGAGACTACGTGCGATATCATCATCGTTCGCAAAAGTTGCACCGACTCCGGGCGGAGAAGCTGGTGAGTGTCATATTCCTCATCACATGGCGCACTAAAAATAGAAAAATTTAAAGGAAAATATTATGGCAAAAGCAGATATGTTAGGCGAGTCTCTTTGGGACGCGTATTCAAATAAAGTAACAACATTAATGAACAATCCTCAGCACCAAGGGGAAATAACACCGGAAGAAGCTGAAGCACATGGTAACAAACTTATCGTTGCAGACTTCGGAGCGGAGAGTTGTGGAGATGCAGTAAGACTGTACTGGGAAGTTGATCCTAAAACGGATACAATTGTAAACTCTAAGTTCAAATCTTTCGGTTGTGGTACAGCTATCGCATCAAGTGATGTTATGACGGAACTTTGTATAGGTAAAAAAGTACAAGATGCTGTAAAAATCACAAATATCGATGTTGAAAAGGCCTTGCGTGATGATCCGGATACTCCGGCAGTTCCACCGCAAAAAATGCACTGTTCTGTAATGGCATATGATGTTATTAAAAAAGCGGCTTCTTTATACCTTGGTGTCGATGAAGCTAGTTTTGAGGACGAGATCATTGTGTGTGAATGTGCTCGTGTTTCACTTGGAACTATTCAAGAAGTGATCAAGTTAAATGACCTTAAAACTGTTGAAGAGATCACAGATTATACAAAAGCCGGTGGTTTTTGTAAGTCTTGTATCAAACCGGGTGGCCATGAAGACAGAGAGTGGTATCTTGTAGATATCTTAGATCAGACTCGTAAAGAGATGGAAGAAGAGAGAATGAGAGCTGCTGCAGATGCTATGAATGCAGGCGGCGGTAATTTTGAAGAGATGACACTTGTTCAGCAGATCAAAGCTGTTGATGCTGTGATCGATGAGAGTGTAAGACAGTTCTTGATCATGGATGGCGGAAATGTAGAGATCATCGATATTAAGAAAAATGATGAACACATTGACATTTATATTCGCTATCTTGGTGCATGTGACGGTTGTGCTTCATCTTCAACGGGTACATTGTACGCGATCGAATCAACACTCAAAGAGAAACTTTCGGACAAAATCCGCGTTTTACCAATCTAATTTTATCCACTTAGCGGTTCTCGTACTTGACGAGTTCCGCTGCTTCACGTTACAATACTCTCATGTATGAAAACCTCTACGAAACAATTACCGATGCTTTAGCAAATGATGGTTATGCAATCATTGAAAATGCTTTAGACCCTCATTCATGCGCAGAACTTGCAAAAATTTCAAAAAATATCAGTACATATAAGCAGGCAGGTATCTCTCACAAATCTACCTTAGATGAAAACCGGAGAAAAGACAAAATATCCTGGCTTGACGGGGATAATGACGTTACATGTAACTATCTCGAATTTGCAGATGGACTGAAAGGCTATCTTAACCGGCATCTTTATCTTGGACTTAAATATTATGAAGCGCATTTTGCACTTTATGAAGCTGGTGATTTCTATGAAAAACATCTGGATGCTTTTAAACATTCTAAGAACCGTGTTGTAACGACTGTCTATTATTTGAATGAAGAGTGGAATAATGTAAACGGTGGTGAATTGATTGTATATGATAACAAGGGCCGGCAGATTAAAAAAATAACGCCCAATGCAAATACACTGGTTGTTTTTATGAGTGAAGATTTTCCACATGAAGTATTACTCTCAAAGACAACAAGACATTCTATTGCCGGATGGTTTCGAATAGATAGATAGTAATTTTGGTACCGACATTTTCCTTTGACTCAATGTCTATATGAAAGTTGTACTCTTTTACTATGCTCTCAACGATGTTTAAACCTACGCCAAATCCTCCTGCATAGGAGTTAGCCCGAACAAATCGGTTGAAAATTTTGCTTAATTTTTCTTGGTTGATACCTATAC
>JANTGW010000118.1 GCA_024762705.1 Sulfurimonas sp. | reverse complement strand
ATTTTAAAGCCAAAGCGTTCCTTCCTGTCATCAATCATGACTTCGACATTTGCATCTTGGAGTTGTTTATAAAGAGCTTCACCTGCTTGAACCTGTGCCTCGTCTTTTATATTGCTTATCATGATATTTACCATATAAGGCGCTGTCTCTTTTGTCCAAATACAGCCTTTTTCATCATGATGCTGTTCAATTACCGCCGCAACAAGACGTGAAACTCCCATGCCATATGTACCCATGATAAACGGCTGCGCTTTGCCGTTTTCATCCAAAAATTCCGCTTTTAACTTCTCTGAATAAGTAGTACCGAGTTTAAAAATATGTCCTACTTCAATACCCTTAGTAAATGAAAGTGTTCCTTTATTACAGTTTGGACAAATATCACCCTCATTTACCTCCGCAATATCTGCAAAATAGGCAACATCACTGAGCACTTTCAAATCAACACCGATGTAATGAAAATCTTCTTCATTTGCACCGCAGATCATATCTTTTGCATCTTTTAAGTCATTGTCTATTACATGTTTTGCCTTGTCTTGATCAAGTGGTCCTATAAAACCGGGAACAAGACCGATTTCTTTAAGTTCTTCTTCTGTCACATCGACGATATCAAACGCATCAGTAGCATTGAGTGCTTTTACTTCCTGAAGATTATCACAGCCACGTACAAAGAAAAGCACTATTTCACTTTCATCTTCATACACAACCCTTTTGGCCACACATTTAATAGTGTAATATGGGTCAACTTTGAAAAAGTCTGCAAGTTCGTCTATTGTTTTCACATCAGGCGTTTTAAATTTATTGAATGTTACTTCAGGAGCTTCAGGAATATGAGAACGCTTGCTTCTTGCAGCAGCTTCTATATTTGCACCGTATTCACATTCCGAACAGACTGCAATTGTATCTTCACCACTCTCGGCAAGGACCATCAACTCCTTAGAACCGCTTCCTCCGATTGCACCACTGTCAGCTTCTACGACTCTAAAATCAAGTCCCATACGCGAAAGAATCTTCTTATATGCAGCTTCCATTACATCAAATTCTCTGTCTAGATCTTCTTCTGTCGCATGAAAAGAGTAAGCATCCTGCATAATGAATTCACGTCCGCGCATCAATCCGAAACGAGGGCGTGCTTCATCACGAAATTTTGTTTTAATCTGATACAGGTTCAGTGGTAAATTTTTATATGAGGTAACACGATTGCGAACAACATCAACCATCATCTCTTCATGTGTTGGTCCGAGTACAAAAAGGTTCTCTTTTCTGTCACGAAAACGAAGCAGTTCTTTACCGAATTTTTCTATTCTTCCACTTTCTTGCCATAGTTCTGCCGGTGTTACGAAAGAAAGTTCAACCTCTTGGGCACCAACTTTTGTCATCTCTTCATTAATAATATTTTCTATTTTTTTAATAACTCTTTTTGCTAACGGCAAATAATTATACAAGCCTGCTGCAACCTGTGTAATAAACCCTGCCCGTGATAAAAATACATGACTTGCAAGTGTAGCATCAGAAGGTGCTTCTTTTGTTGTTGGTATAAAAGCTTTACTTCTTCTCAAATTTTAATCCTTTTTTATATGGTGTTTATAGTGGTCTGGTATGTTGTCATTCTCATCATTGAGAATATACTGCATCGCTCCTGTAACCGAATCACTTTTTGCTTCATGTGAAGCCTCTCTCATTTTCTTTGTCATATCATGTAAAAATCTTTTAATGGCCTGGTGCGCCATCTTTTGTGCCTGTGCTTCATACTCTTTTGGTATAAAGCCTTTTTTCACTGCTCTTTGTGTCTCTACTTCAGCAGACTTTTGAGCTTTTTTGTATATCTCTTTAATGATTGGTTCAACATTGAGTGCATCCAACCACTCAAAAAACTCCACTACACTTCTTCCGACTATACCGTGCGCTTGTCTTACATGTTGTTCTCTTTGTGATTTATTCGCATCTACGATTTCTTTGATGTCATCAACAACAAACAGAGAAATATCATCTCGCATTTTTATATCGATATCACGCGGAATCGCCAAGTCAAACCAAAATCGCTTAAAATCAACTTTCTCAACCAGATCGTTTGTAATAATGGGATATGCCGCACTAGTTGCTGTAAAAATTATATCGAATTCATTGACTGCTTTATCCAGGTCTCCAAAATCATATACTTCTGCATTGCACTCTTGTGCCAATCTCTCTGCTTTTTGTTTCGTTCGATTGGTAACGAATGTTTTTACGCCGTCAGATACAAGATGTTTTACACATATCTCGCTCATTTCACCGACTCCGATAACCAGTGCTTTTTTCTCAGCTAAATCTTCTACTTTCTCTTTAACCTGTCCGATAGCCACAGAGGCTACAGAAACAGGCTTTGATGATATATCAGTATGATTTCTCACCTTTGCAGCACATTTAAAGGCATGAGAAAGTGCACGTGACATTTTCTTTCCACAATAACCGCGTTCATACGAAAACTTGAATGCATCTTTAAGCTGTCCTGCAATCTGTGTTTCACCAACCACCATAGAATCTATAGAACTTGCAACAGCAAAAAGATGATGAATTGCACTACTGTCATCGACAATTTCAGCAGTTTTTTGTAAAAACTCTTCTGACATACCGCCTTTAAAGGTCAATAACCTGATGATATGCTTTGTTGCCTCTTCAATATCAGTACAACATACATATAACTCCATCCTGTTACATGTAGCAAGCATTATCGCTTCGCTTATATTTGGAGATTGTAAAAGTCTTTGCAGACACGCTTCTTTTTCTTCATCTGTATAGGTAAACTTTTCTCTGAGTGCCAAATCACTGTTTTTATGTGAAAGACTGACAGTTAAGTAATGCATTAATAACTTCTTTTTATCATAGTTTCTAAAATATTGACTAAATCTTCATCCTCAGCCACGACATCTTTCGCTTCATTTGAAAGCTTTTGGGCAAGTTCAAAAGACTTTTCTACCGTTGTATGCTCTTTCATTTTCTCTTTCATCCACTTCAGCTCATCTGAGGTAGGCTTTTTCCCATGTAGTACAAGCAATTTTTTCTTATCTGCGTCATCAAGCTCATTATACAAATAAATATACGGTAAAGTACATTTTCCTTCAACATAGTCATTCATCGCAGGCTTTCCAAGAGTCGCCTCGTCTGCAGTAATATCAAGGATATCATCGATGATTTGAAATGAAAGTCCAAGGTTTCTTCCATACAATGCATGTTTTTGTGCATCTTTTCCTGCAAGTAATGCAGCAGCTTTTGCAGCAGCTTCAATAAGTGTCGCAGTCTTTAGATAGAGCATATCAAGGTATTGTTTTTCATCATTGTTAAAACTTTGTGCCATTTTCACATCCATCATTTCACCAATTGACAATGCTGTTACTGATGAAGCGATAGTCTGTGCTATTTCTTTATCAAATGAAACAAGTTCTGTAAAAGCTTTCGAATATAAAATATCTCCTAACATTACAGCTGTTTTACTACCGTCTGTAGCATTTACAGAAGCTGCACCACGTCTTGTCATGGCATCATCAATAACATCGTCATGTAAAAGCGAAGCAGCATGAATCAGCTCAACTATCGCAGCTAAAAGTGGAGCATCTTTATGTTCTGGAGCAATTTTTAGAATCAGTTTTGCACGAAGTCTTTTACCGCCTTGAAGCATATTAAAAAGGCGGTTTACCTCATCATAGTTACACTCTTTAATCAGTCTGGCTATTTCTTCTTCTACTCTTTGCATTGTCTCATCTTTTATTTATTTTTCACTGTTTCAAGTATAATCTGCTCTTTATCATCTGAAAGATAAAGTTCAAATTTGGCTATATTTTTTTTCGAATCAAACTCTTTAAATTTAAGTAATATATATGGCACATTATAAAAATCAGCACCAGGCGTTTTCAGTTCAAGCCGAAAACTTTGATTTTTATGATTTAAATAAAGTACATTTTGTGCCACCGTTTTATCATAAGAACGAAAGACAACAAGCCCTTCATTAATGTACAGAGTCCATCTAAACTGAAAAAGTCTTGTTTTGTTGTCGTATTTTACAAAAATTTTCTTTTGC
>JANTGW010000117.1 GCA_024762705.1 Sulfurimonas sp. | reverse complement strand
GCTATTCGTGAGAGACAGGATATTCCTATTATTATCTCAAGTGCAAGAAGTGATGTGACAGATAAGATAAAAGCATTGGAGCTCGGTGCGGATGATTATCTTCCAAAACCATATGATCCAAGAGAACTTGAAGCAAGAATTCACTCGGTTTTACGCCGTTATGAAGCAAAAAACGAAGAAAAAGCCGAGTCGAAAAGTGATTTTAAATGTGACAAAGAGACAATGACTATTACCTATAAGGGACGCAATATTGACTTGACAAATGCAGAATTCGGAATACTTTCTTACATGATAAGCAAACAGGGATTGGTCGTTTCTCGTGAAGACCTAATTCATAATGTCAATGCTATCAACGAAGACTCATCAAACAAAAGTATAGATGTAATGGTCGGGCGTATCAGAAACAAACTCGGTGACAAGTCGCTTATAGAATCAGTACGCGGAGTAGGGTATAAACTGCTAAAATGATAAAACGTCATGCTGTACTACTCACAGTGCTTTTCGCACTTTTAGTCTCTTTAACGAGCTTAAGTGCGATTTTTTGGGAGTTTTATAAACTCAATAAAGAACAGTACATTAACCATATCTTTACAAAATATTCAGTAATTACTCAGATTTACCGTGAACATCAACAACGCCAAAGTTCTGAGATTATGCTTGAGGCAAACTTGGCCGTTTACAATTTGGAAGTCGTAAAAGATGAACAGCTCAAACAAAAGATTTTTAAAAAAGGGATAGTGCTTAAAAGAGAAGGCTTCAAAAGCTATAAAACATCTTTACTTATAAACGATAAAGGGCTTTATACAAAAAACATAGTCTTAGATCTTCGTGCTACGATGATACAGTATAAAACTAAAATATTTTTTCATATTGAAACGCCAAATGGGGACATCCTTATTCAAGACAATGAACTCAAACCCTACAATTATCTCAATTTGCTCTATGCCTATGTGACGATCTTTATGATCATAACATTATCGTTTATCCTTGTACTACAGCGATTGCGACCACTGATCCGATTACGAAAGAAGATCGAGCTATACGGAAACGGAAACATGGATATTTCTTTTAAAACCAACAGAGAAGATGAGATCGGTGCAGTTGCCAACGAACTTGAAAGTGCAAGACAAAAGATCAATACTATTTTAGAATCAAGAACGCTCTTTTTACGCAACCTGATGCATGAGCTGAAAACTCCTATAGCAAAAGGTACTATAGCAACGCAGATGTTAGAGTCTCAAAAACAAAAGGATCGCTTTACATCAATTTTCAAACGACTTGAATCACTGGTCAATGAGTTCGCTATGATAGAAGAAGTAACAAGCCTTGAGGATAAAAAAGACTTTTCTGAATACAGACTACTTGATGTAATCGATGGAGCCATAGATATGGCTATGGTAGAACGCGAACATGTAACGGTCAAGATAAGTGGAAAGATAAAGGTACGTGTAAATTATAGACTTTATACGACAGCTATAAAAAACATGATAGACAATGCTATGAAATACTCAACAGATGCTCATATAACTATTTTGATGAATGATAAAAATGAGCTTTGTTTTGAGAGTAAAGGCAAGTGTTTGGCACATCCCCTGCAGTATTATATAGAACCGTTCACAAAGGAAAACCCGTCTAAAAATAGTTTTGGACTGGGGCTTTATCTTGTTGATTCTATCTTGAAAGCACATGGACAGGTATTGGCACATGAGTATGAAAACGGGGTGAATCGCTTTATATTTGCATAAGTTTAAAAATGTAAACTATTGCAATGAATAAATACCTTTACAGCTTCATATTTCTTTTGTTTGCTTTTTCTTTTTTTGTATTTGGATGGTTGAGTCATACTGCATACGTACCATATGTCAAAAAGCAAGAGAGGACTATATTAGATAAAATTCGAGAAGCAAATACTCTTAATGTTGTTTTACTTAATGCTCCATCTACATATTACATCGGACCAGAAGGGCCTCAGGGATTTGAGTATGATTTGCTGCAATCGTATGCTGAGCATCTTGGCGTAGATTTAAACATTACTACAGCGCATACTATAAAAGAGGCAATAGAACTTTCAAAGAATCCAGACATTCATATCACATCGGCGTCTTTAGCCAAAACTCCCCAAAGAGAGAAAAACTTTTACTTTGGACCATCTTATTTTGAAGTAGAAGAACAGGTTATCTGTAACAGAGGAATGCTGCGCGGCTCAAATTTTCCAAGAGATGTGGAAGATTTGGCAGGGCTTAACATTATGGTTGGAGATGACACTAGTTACAGTGAAACCATTAAGTCACTCCAGGCAGACGGGTTTGAAATAAATGCAACACAAACGGCTGAATTTTCTACAGAAGAGCTGCTTGAAAAAGTTGCCAATCATGAGATAGACTGTACAATAGCTGACTCAAACATCTATTCATTGAACTTACGCTATTTTCCTGAAATTGCACTGGCTTTTTCAATAAGCCCAAGAGAACAGTTGGCATGGGTACTTCCAAAGAATGCAAAACAACTCGAAATAGATATGTATTCATGGCTCAATGATTATAATCAAAAAGGGAAGATGACACAACTCAAAGACCACTATTACAGTTACATACTCTTTTTTGATTATTATAATACAAAAATGTTTTATAAAAGAATGAAAAGCAGGCTGCCAAAATATGAAAAGTATTTCAAAGAGGCTGCAACCCGCTTTGAGATACCTTGGACGCTTCTGGCATCTGTTTCGTATCAGGAATCACATTGGAATGCAAAGGCAAAAAGCTTTACAGGTGTTCGCGGATTGATGATGTTGACAAGACGGACAGCAAAGATGTTGGGTATAAAAAACAGGCTTAATCCGAAACAGAGTATCATAGGTGGAACAAGACACTTAAAACAGATGATAAAATTTGTTCCAAAAGGAGTAGAAGGAGAAAACAGACTAAAATTTGCATTAGCTGCTTATAACATAGGCATGGGGCATATTAGAGATGCACAAAAGCTGGCAAAAAAACTTGGACTCAATCAAAATGTCTGGAGTGATTTGAAAATAGTACTGCCCCTGCTTTCACAAAAAAAGTATTACAGAACATTGAAGTTCGGATATGCAAGAGGGGCTGAACCTGTGAAGTATGTAGAGTCTATTTATAATTATAAAGATATATTAGACAAACAAAATGAAGAGTTAGTGACTCCCTAGTTCGCTTAAAAAAGTTTCCATATCATACTTTACTCTGTATTCCGGAGTCATAATATGAATAAGAATGTCGCCTAAATCAACAACAACCCAGTCACCGCTCACATCAACATTGTTAAAGTTTTCAGCAGGTTTCAAATCAGTTTTTAAGTGATCCAAAAGTGCTGCAGTGTGTTTTTGTCCAAGTGATGATGCGATAATGGCATAATCAACGAAATAATTTTTGTCGCGCAGGTCAAAGACCTCTATGGATTCTGCTTTATTCTTATCGAGCGTGTCTACTATCTTTTGTATTCTGTCTTGCATTGTATTCCTTGTAATATTGTGTAATTTCATCTCTTACTTTTTCCGGTATTTTCAAGCTGTCAAAATTTTTTCTTAGATCTGATGAAGATATATCTTCATCTATTTCCAAGCGAATGAAGTTTTTGGGTACTTCAATTTTATCTCTTGTTACAACTATAAAAGTCACCAGTTTTTTCAATTCATCATATTTATACCACTGATGGAGAGATTTTAAATTATCAGCGCCAATAACTAAATAAATCTTTTCATAACACTTTTGTAAATACTTTACGGTCTCAATGGTCGGCACTTTTTTCTTTAAGTCTACTTCATATGAACTGACTTCAACATCCTCATAAGCTGAAAAAATCTTTTTCAGCCATTGCAGACGCAATTCAGCCGGGGCTGTAAAACTCTCTTTGAATGGATTTAAAAAAGTAGGCATAACTATTACTTTGTCTATAAAATTCAGTTTCCGTAAAGCCTTGACAATCGCCTCGTGCCCGAGGTGTGGAGGGTCAAATGAACCTCCATAAAGTGCTATTGTTTTCATTTAATGCGAATTATAACTAACTTTGGATAAAATTACCCAATTAATT
>JANTGW010000116.1 GCA_024762705.1 Sulfurimonas sp. | reverse complement strand
TATAGTCATTAGCCGCACCGTCCAGATAGATAGAAACTCCTGGGATTAAAAATGCTCCAAGTGCCTGCCCTGCAACACCGTGAAGGTTTATCTTGATAGTATCAGGTTTCAAACCTTCATCTCCATAGTAATGAGCGATCTCACCCGAAATGAGCGCACCAAAACTTCTATGAATATTCTGGATTCTTCTTTGAATTCGAATAGGATGATCAGGATGTTTAATGGCATTTTTCGCTTCTTTGAGCACATCTTTTTCAATTGTATTGTCATCAAAAGGAGGATTGAATGGCTGTTGATGTGTATTGACACCTTCTTCTACATGTAACACGCTGGAAAAATCGAATTTTTTTGCAAACTCATCATCTTTAACACAAAGAAGATCTGCACGCCCTATCATCTCTTCCATAGTTCTATAACCAAGTTCTGCCATAATAGCACGGATATCTTCTGCCAAATATGTAAAGTAGTTTATGATCTGTTCTACCTGTCCTGTAAAGAACTCTTCACGAAGTTTTTCATTTTGCGTTGCAATACCGACCGAACATTTGTTGACATGACAGATACGAAGCATTTTACAACCTACAATCGTAAGAACACCTGTACCAAAAGCATACGATTCAGCACCTAAAAGCGCTGCTTTTACAACATCAAGTCCTGTTTTGAGTCCGCCGTCCGTTTGTACTTCAACGAGACCACGAAGATTATTCGCTTTTAATGCGTTATGTGCTTCAGAAAGTCCGAGTTCCCAAGGATTTCCGGCAAATTTAATGGAAGTAAGTGGAGCAGCACCAGTACCACCGTCACCACCAGATATTATGATCTTATCTGCATATGCTTTTGCTACACCTGCTGCAATCGTACCGACACCGACAGTAGAAACAAGTTTTACTGCAATTCTCGCTTTAGGATTTACCTGTTTAAGATCAAAGATAAGCTGTGCTAAATCCTCAATAGAATAAATATCATGGTGTGGTGGTGGTGAGATCAATGTAACACCAGGAACCGTATGACGTAGTTTTCCGATCAGTGGAGTTACTTTATGGCCTGGAAGTTGTCCACCTTCACCCGGTTTTGCACCTTGAGCAACTTTGATCTGAATCTCTTCAGCACTTCTTAAATACGCCGGAGTAACACCGAAACGTCCAGATGCAACTTGTTTGATCTTAGAGACTTTTTCTGTATTATATCTTGCCTTATCTTCTCCACCTTCACCAGAGTTTGACTGTGCACCGATCCTATTCATTGCTATAGCAATGGTTTCATGTGCTTCAGGTGAGATAGATCCAAGACTCATAGCTGCAGATGCAAAACGTTTAAAAATCTCCTCTTTTGGTTCTACTTCTGAGATATCTATCGGTTTTCTATCTGATTTAAGGTCTAAGAAATCACGAATGAACTTCAACCCGCGTTTATTTACCAGATTTGAGAGTTTGTCAAAATTTTCTTGAGAAGGATTTTTTGAAACAGCATGGATTGCATGAATAACGGCAGGACCGAAGTCATGATGTTCCTGGCCATTATAGAACTTATAAAAGCCTCCAATATTTAACGGGAATATTGCATTAAACCCTTTTGTTTTAAAAGCAGCTTTATGTGCTTTTTCAAGTCTGGCATCAATATCCTCATAAGTAAGCCCGCTTAAAGTACAATTAGATGTTGAAAAACATTCTTTTACTATATCTTTATGCAATCCCATAATATCAAAAAGGCCTGAATTTCTGTACGAAGCTATTGTTGCAATACCCATTTTCGACATGATTTTTAAAAGCCCGCTGTTAAGTGCAACATGCATTGATTTATATGCTTGAGCACATGTTGTATTTAAAGCTTTTGACTTTTCGAGCTGTTTTGCAACTGTAGCAAACAATAAATATGGATGAATCGCTGAAGCACCATAGCCTAAAAGAACAGCAGCACTGTGAGAGTCAATAACTTCACCCGTAGTGGCAATTAGAGAAACAAGATGGCGGATCTTTGCGTCAAGTAAAGCAATATTTAAACGTCCGATGACCATGGCCATTGGAATTACTTTATGATCTTTATCGAAACCTCTATCATCAAGTATAACAATGCGTGTACCATCATTTTTCACTGATGCTATGACTTCTTCAACTAAGTTTTCAAGTGAAGCTTTCAAATCTAACTGATATGTCGTTGAAAATGTCGTATTTTTATAAAACTCTTCATATCTTGGAGATTTTTCATCGCCAAATGATTTCAATACAGCAAGTTTTTCGCTTGTTATGATTGGAGAAATTGATTTGAGTCTATGTGCATGTGATGGAATTTCATCAAGCATATTATGCACTTCACCAAAACCCGTATTTAAACTCATAACAACTTTTTCACGGATTGAATCAATCGGTGGATTCGTAACTTGAGCAAATTTTTGCTTAAAGAAATCAGTAAAATTTCTTTGTTTGTCTGAAAAAGCTGCTAAAGGAGTATCATCCCCCATTGAACCGACCGCTTCTTTTCCTTCTTTGATCATTGGTTCAATGACCTGCTCGATCACTTCTTCTGTTACGTTAAAATATCTTTGCTTATAAATAAGCTCATCATGATCCATTTCATTACATGTAACATACTGTTCTTCTACATGTTCCTGAAGATAGATCATATGTTCATTCAACCATTTCATATAAGGGTTTGAGCTCTTTAAATAGTCATCTATTTGGTGGCTTTTTAGCAGTTTTCCGTATTTAAGATCAAGTCCGATCATTTCACCAGACTGTAGACGTCCACGCTCTCTGATATTTTCTTCAGGAGTGTCAACAACACCATATTCCGATGCGATTAAGAGGTTATCATCTTTTGTTACTATGTATTTTGAAGGACGAAGACCATTTCTGTCAAGTACACAGCCAATATATCTTCCGTCTGTCACAGAAAATGCAGCCGGACCATCCCACGCTTCAAATACTGTTGAATGATATTCATAAAATGCACGAAGTTCAGGGTCCATGTGTGGAGCATTTTGCCACGCAGGAGGAATAACTGCACGAACCGCTTTAAAGAAATCCATACCATTGACAATGAGAAACTCAAAGAAGTTGTCTGCCGAAGCACTATCAGAAGAGTTAGGCTGTAAAATGGGAAGAAGTTTTTGAATCTCCTCATCTGTAAAGACTTCACTTTTAACGGACTCTGATTTAATAGCAACATTAATACGATTTGCTTCAACAGAGTTTATCTCTCCATTGTGCGCGACAGCACGAAATGGCTGTGCCAAACGCCACTGCGGAAGTGTATTTGTTGAAAATCTTTGATGAAAAAGTGAAAAAGAGATTTTAAAATTTTCATTTTGAAGATCTTTATAGAACTCTTTTATATGCGTAGGCATTACAAGCCCTTTATAAGAAACCACTCTTGAACTCATTGAAGCGACATAAAAATCACTGTCATCAATCATCTCGTGCTCTATCTCTTTTCTAGAAAGATACAGTAACGCATCGAATCTATTCGTAGCCATAATGGAGTTTGGTACAATAAAGAGTTGAACAATGTGCGGTAATGAAGCCAATGCTTGATCACCTAATGCATTTGTATCTACAGGAACATCACGATCTAAAACTACCTTTAGATCATTTTCATGACAAATCTGTTTTAGTCTTTCTAATTGTTGTTTATCTTTTGTAAAGACAACAGCCACTGCAAACTGCTCCGGTAATTCAATCCCTTTTGATGACGCCTCAGCTCTTAAAAAATCTGTTGGCATGGAAAGAAGTAGTCCACTACCATCCCCTGTCTTTCCATCTGCTGCTACAGCACCACGGTGCATCATCCGTTCCAGTGCAGTTACAGCATCGTTAAGTACTTTATGTGAAGGTTTATTCTTGATGTTAGCAACAAGACCAAAACCACAGTTATCCTTAAACGATCTTAATAAATCATGATGTTCAACCATTTCAACTCCCAAAATTGTAAATTTTACATAAAAAATATATAAATTTAATCTCTTTTTAAAGAAACTTAGTCTATTTAGACAAAGCGTGTAAATTATACTTTCTTTTAGTTTAAATAAGTATAATAACTGTAAAATATTTTTCAGAATTTTAAAAAGTGTGTATAT
>JANTGW010000115.1 GCA_024762705.1 Sulfurimonas sp. | reverse complement strand
TTTTAGTAAAATAATCACCATAGGTATCAATATGATATATATACTGTTTAAGCATATCTTTTGGAAACGTATGTGGATCTCCCGCATAGAGACTTTCAGAAGTAATTTTTGTCATTGCTTCATACAAGGTAGTCATCTCATCATTACGATACCATGCATCAGGATCAGCGTGAAGTGTAATCACTAAAACTATCGTAAAAATTTTACATAGCCTCATTATCATTTTAGATAGAGTCAAGTACTTCAGCCTCTTGGATCAACTGTTTTTGTTCCCGCTTCAAGCGTTCCAACTCATCTTTTTTCTGCTGAAGTGTTTCTTCTTCCTCTCTCAGACTTTTAAGATTCCGACATCCGTTTTTATTGTTCAGTTTACAGGACTTGTCATAATAGATGCTTGCCTTGGAACTGTTTTGCTCTGTACCCTGCCCAAAATAATAGAGATCCCCAAGCATCAGACACCCTTCAGAATGCCCCATATCACAGGCCCTGCCATAATAAATATTTGCTTTTTCATAGCTCTTATCCATATTTTGTCCTGTCTGGTACAGGATACCAAGATTGGCACAATCCTCAGCATTACCTGATTCGCAAGCTTTTTTTATATTTTCTATTTCTCCAGCCTGCAATCCAAAAGTAAGGATTATCATACATACTATCTCTTTCATTTCCGACCTTGTTTAAGATAATGAATTTTTAAATATTCTACACTACAAAACGATACATGAAGCTTTGAGAGCTTCATGCATTTTAATGCATTTTATTTTTTTCTGAAGCAAGATCTTTTTTCAAACGGGCACTTTTGTGTTTTTGTGCTGCCGTATCCTTTTCAATAGACGAAAGTTTCTTTTCTCTCTCCGCTAAACGTTGTTCATATGCGTCAGGATCATAGCTAAATAACCCACCTTGTCGTGGATCAGTCGTACCTCCGGCACACCCATTCAATCCTAAAAGTGCAAGACCTGCCAAAAGATATACTTTTTTCATTTTTTATCCTTTCTATACCGCTACTGCGGCAGACAGTGATGCCAATGTACTGGTATTTTTCTTGAGTTGACTAATCTGTTGCTGCAGTACGTTGATCTCGTTCTGAATACGTTTACTTTCTGATGCATTGGAAGTTTTTCTGGCATCTCTCAGTACACCCTGTTGTGCCTTGAGTTCATGCTGTGCATTTTGTAACATTTTATTGGCTGTTTTTCTTTCACTGTCAATAAGTGGTTTTTGTGCACGAAGTTTCGATTTTGAGATCTTGTTTTGTTTATAAAGGCTTACAAGCCTTTTGGTATCTGCAATTTTTCTTGAGAGTTTGGCATTATAGGATCGGGTATCATGATTCACTTTCTGTGCACTGGCGATACAGGCATTGAGCCAATCTTCTTTACGCGCATATTTGGCTTTTTCATTTGCAACATGTGTTCCATAGGCATAACCGGCTATACCACCTAATGCTGCACCCCATGCAGCACCTTTTTTACCACCAATTGCAGCTCCGAGTAAAGCACCTCCCAATGCACCGATACCTGTTCCCTCTGCCTTTGTTCGCTGAGAATCAGTCATATTTGGTTGACTACATCCGGTCATATTTACAATCAGTATAACAGTGATCGGTAACATACTAATCCGTTTCATACTTATCCTTTATAATTTAATCAATACCTTGTACAACCAAAAGTAAAAACTTATGGTTGAACTAAACTACCTATACTTAATTATAGAGCACCTAAGCTGATGTTTCTTTTAACTTAAAACAGGATATCCTCTTTCCAATGTGTACGGTCTACACGTTTGTTTTTCTGATATTCATCAAAATGTTTCTGTACCCTGTTGAGTACCTGCACCTGTTCTCCGTCATTACGACTCATAACAAAATTCAGATAACGGGTAAACCCTTTTTTGACCGCAGCGGGAGAAAGCGTACTGATCTGTCTGATAGAGTCAGAATAACTGGAAAGTGCACCTTTTATATTGTTTATATGTTCTTGTTTACGGGTTTTATACTGTGCAAGTTTTTCCATATTTTTTTGCGAATCGGCAATAGTAATAAGCAGATCTATACTGGGTAACTTCTGATTTTCTTTTCTTATAAAACGTGCCTGTTCACTCACGACCTTGATCCAGAGATAGGCAGAATCTTCTTCTGCTTTGAGACGAATGGTTCCTATATCACGGATAGCACTGTCCAAATGCCCTAAACTGTTTTCAATCTCATTGTCGTCAATACCTTTTTGCTTCAATCTGTTTTTAAGCCGATCAAGATAGGAAAAGGCATCTTCGCTTCCTGCTGTTACCTGAACACTTGTTGCACTTGTAGAGAGAGCTGCCGGTGTATCTGCACCTAATTTACTACGATATCCATCCCATTCATCAGACATCTCTTTTTGGATCTGACGGCTGGGGAAGACCAAAGCAGAAATCACCAGACGGAATCCAAGTGTTTTTTTTGTGTGCGGTTTAAATATCCCGTTTTTATCAGACCTGTAAAAAGGTTGTTCTGTACGAAAAGCTGATCGTAGTTTATTTTTTGCAGTAGTATAGTTATTACCTTTAACAACAAACCCTCCTGTTCTGCCTTGATAATACTCTACACTAAAAAGTGATATAGTCATCTCGCCTGCATTTCCAAGCATATCATGGAGTCCAAGAGGGTTTGGTTTAAGCATACCTCTCGGTTGCAACTTATAGTATGAAGAAGTGGAGCCTCCAAACCACTCATATTTTTGGATCTTACCAGACGGATAAGGCATTTTCTGATCAAAGACATCAGCACTCACAGCAGAACCACCTCTTGCAGCAAATTCCCATTCTGCCTCAGTCGGGAGCCGTACAAAACCGTATGATGTATCAAACTTTGGCAACTTGTCTTTTGCATGTTCAAAAAGCCATTGATTATACTTATTGGTAAATTCCAGAGCATCGAACCATGATACATCGGTCACGGGGTATACTTTTTTATTTTGTACCAAAGGTTTTTTCAGCGTCATCAGTGAAGCATACTGTTTTTGGCTAATCTCATATTTCTGCATGTAGTAACACCATTGTTTCTGTCCATCTTTTTCAATCGGAAAAGACCCTCCAAGTGCCATTGTTGTAGGATACTCCTTAAATCCCCCGGAAGGATCACCCAGTTTAATTTTTTTCCAATTGTACAAACCACTGTTAGCATTGACACAAACCGGCACAAACTCCATTGTAAGACCATTTGGCATAGGAAGAACAAGGGAGTTGTCAGACTCAGCGTTTACTGCCTGTGCATCATTTAACCAAACTGTAACAACCAACATAAATCTCAAGAAGACCACTAAACTATTTTGTTGCATCAAAATCTTTCCTTACTCTTTACACAGAACAAAACAATCAATCTGTATTGCTAACTTATCTATCTTCAGTATACTATTTTTCATCTTGCTATTTATATGTATCACATAAAAACAATATCTTTTTTCCACTGTTCAAGATCGACACGTTTATTTTTTTGATACTCTTCAATATGTTTTTGCACTCTTTTAAGTACTTGAATCTGCTCTTCATCATTATGACTCGTCAGAAAATCTAAATGACGTGTAAATCCATGCTTGAGCGTTTGAGGAGAAAGAGTACTGATCTGTCGAATGAAGTCAGCATAATTGGAAAGTGTATTTTCCATATTGACCATATGCTCTTTTTTGCGTCTCTTATACTTTTCAAGTTTCTGCATATTTTTTTGAGAAGCAGCAAGTTCTATAAGCATGTTCATAGCAGGTAATTTTTGAATCTCCTTTCGTAAGAAACGTGCTTGTTCTATAGTAGCTTTAATCCGGATATAGGCAGAGTCTTTTTCAGCTTTGAGGTATCTTTCGTTATATTCGGAGTTTTTCTCTGCTTCTTGGATTACTAAGTCTGTTTTATGAATCTGTACCTCTTTTTTAAGACGCTGAACAGCCTCAACTGCAAAAGGTTCACCTTGAGATGCTGCTTTCCTGTACCAAAAAAGTGCAGCAACCACATCCCTGGAACCGGCCAGTCCATCTTCATACAAGATACCAACATCAGACTGTGCATCAGCATAGCCCCGTACTGCAGATCGTAAAAACCATAACATAGCCCGTCTATAAT